>JANXNO010000273.1 GCA_025354075.1 Burkholderiales bacterium
CGCGATGTAGCGTGAGCAACGGCATCGGCAGACACATCAACGCCGACAACGCTTGCTGCGTGAAGCGACAACAAATGCGAGCCATAGCCCTCACCGCTGGCCACATCGAGAACGCGAGCGCCCTTCACATACTGTTGCGCAATCAGGTAGCGATGCCAATGCTCGTAAACCATTTCGCCTGCGCACTCAGGAAGAAATCGTTCGCCGGTAAAAGTAAGGCTCATGGCTCGCCGTTCGTCCGATAATTTTTTGCAAAGAGGTCGGCCAGACGACGGCGATCCTGCTTGGTCGGGCGACCCCGCATGACGGGTTGCCCGCCCTGGAGGTCGGATGCCGCGCGAGCTGCAACACGCTCCAATCGCGCCGCGCTGCTGGCATCAGTTTCTTTAAACAGGTGCGCCGCATCGGTGGCTGATCCGCGTCGATCAGTGATCGCTGTGACTGTAATCTCCTGGATGTTCTCGCCACGTTGTATCGAGAAACCGTCCCCCACCTTGACCGTCTGCGCGGGCTTCAATCGGTCGCCAGAAATCGAGCCCACCGATGCGCGGCGCACGTGGCCGGCGTCGATTGCATCGGTCGCGAGCGAGCGAGTTTTGTAGAAGCGGGCCGCCCACAGCCATTTGTCGATGCGGACAGCAGCAGCCTCACTCATACGCTATTGAATCGTCCTTGAGCCAGGCAGGTAGGACGCCTCAACGCCATGAAACAACTCTGAGAACTGAATGGCGCTGACCTCATAGCCTTTGCCGCAAAACTCGCAGCGGGTTTCGATCTTGCCGTTCTCGACGATGAGCGACTTGAGTTCGTCTTCACCGACCAGTTTCAACGCATTCAAAACGCGTTCGATGCTGCATGAACATGCAAAGCTCACGGGCTGTGATGGATGCACTTTCACGTCGTGACCGGCAAAAGAAAACTGCAACCATTCGCTGTACGGAAAGGGCATGAAATGCTCCTTGAAGATCGCGTCAGCCTGAGCCGTGACCGTGTTCCACGCAGGCGTCGCTGCATCTTCTGAGCGATCAGGCAAGCGCTCCATAAGCATCGCCTCCATCACGTCGCCATCTTCACGTAACCACATTCGCGTCTCGGTCTGCTGTGAGTTGCTCAGATAGTCTTCAAGCAGCGCCGCAATGCTGCCATCGCTGGTCTCGCTGCTACTTTGCAACGCCACAATGCCCTGATACATCTGGCCGTTGCTGGGTGCAATCGTCAATACGAAACGGCCCTTACCGTCGGGCGCTACAAGGGTTGTGATGTTTGCGGCTTCCGGCAGCACAGCACCTTCGCGCACGCTCGCGTAAACGCGGAACGTCAGCTCATCGGTCGCCTCGACGCACAACAATGGCACCTCGCCTGTGCCCTGCGCTTGCAGGATCACCTGGGCGCTTTGTTTAAGGTTGCTGGCGAGCAGTACCGCAGCACCAGCGAGCTGTTTCAAAAGCGATACAACTGCGGGAGGATAGTCGTGGTGTTTCAGCGCGCTGGCGAGGCTTTCGTCCAAGCGCGCCACGACGCCGCGAGCGGGTGCCGTGTCCAACCAGAAGCGCGTGAGTTGGTCGTAACCCGCAGAAATTTTGTCCATACGTCCAGCAGCAATACTTAGCCGACGCGCGGCGTCATCGCGATGGTGATCACCTGCATCGGTAGTGCAGAATTTTTGTCGAATGTCGCGCCGCTATCAACGCCAACACGAGCAATTGCCTCTGCACTATCAAGCGTGTCATACAGCGCGTTCATCGCGCCCAGCGCATATTCGCGACCTGATCCGGCAGCCCAAAAACGTTTGAACTCGAACACTTCACGCATCGAATAAATGCCGTAAATGCCCGAAGGATTCGCGATCAGCGCGGTGATGTGCGTGCTCTCGTACGCATCCTCGTCCTCTTCCTTTGGATTCAAGTAATGCTGATCCTTCAGAATCGCATGCAGCTTGCGAAAGGTCTCGAAGATCTCTGACTTGCTGTTGAAGTTCAAATCTTTGGCGGTTGACAGCAGGTTTTCGTAAACCAGTTGATGCGCGGCACTACCGCAGAGAGCGATCACGGTTTCGCCATGGCGAACCATCTTGTCGGAGGAGGCATCGAACGCGTCAGACAAACGGGTGTCACCAAAGGTGGTGAGCGAATCGGCCGCAATTGCCGCCATATTGCCTTTGCGCACCACAACGAGGGTGGTCATATTTACTGCCTTGTTTTTCTTGGTTAACTTTCGATTATAGATTTTGCGATGAAGGGCGTGGTTTCAAGAGCGCTGGATGTGTAGTGGCGGCCCTGGCTGCGATTATTTGTGCCGTCCAGTTTTCCTGCCAGGCCGCTTCTACATAGCCGGGTTGTGTCTTCGCAGTAACTGCGGATTCCACTGAGAAATTGCCGCTTTCCAAAACGAATCAACTGATTCCATTGGCTCCAAATCGCTCTGCTTGAGAAACGCCCAAGCCGCGCGTAGCGTTTCAATGGCCGCATCGACGCTAATGGGTCGCGCCAGTGTTTGCTTTGACAGCTTCTCGCCTTCCGCGTTGCGCGCAAGCGGAACATGCAAATAAGTCGGCGTTGCGACGCCAAGCAGTCGTTGCAGATAAATTTGCCTCGGGGTGTTCATCAGCAGATCTTCGCCTCGAACTACGGCAGTGATCCCCTGAATGGCGTCATCCACGACCACCGCCAGCTGATACGCATAACAGCCGTCCGCACGGCGCAGTACAAAATCGCCTACGTCCGTTGCAACGTTTTGCCTGATCACGTCAACCGTGCGATCCATAAATTCCACCCTCGAATCATCATTGTCCGTCACGCGCAGTCGCAGCGAATGTGCGCCAGCGACGACGTCAGAATCGCGGCACGTTCCCGGATAAATCGACTCGCCATCAGCGTTGAGCGGCGCGCCTTCCAGCATTTTTCGGGAGCAGGTGCAGGTGAACACATGCCCCGTACCCGCGAGCTGCGCAATCGCGGCGTTATAAATTTCACTGCGCTCGCTTTGCCGAACGACCTCACCATCAGCCATAAAACCGTAAGCCGCGAGCTGTCGCAAAATTTCGGTTTCAGCGGCGCGAGAGCAACGCGTTGTGTCAACGTCTTCAATGCGCAACAACCATTGACCATTGGCGGCTCGGGCGTCGGCGTAGCTTGCGACTGCTGCCACCAACGAGCCGAAATGCAGCGGCCCGGTGGGCGAAGGCGCGAATCTGCCGATGTACATCCGTCTGCCTGCTATGAGGCCGCTAGGGCAGTTTGATCGGCGTCCATTTCCAGCGACTTTCCTGCAAACCTAATACCGTATTCGGATAATCAAATTTGCCGAGCGATCCGTTGTACCTCGCCAATGCGCGCACTACGTCGCCCTTTTCAATATCGAGATAGTGGCGCAAGATCACGCAGCCATAGCGTATGTTGGTGCGCAGATGAAACAGATTGTGCTCTGGCGTGCCGATGAGCTTTACCCAGAACGGCATCACCTGCGTGTAACCGCGCGCCGACGCCGAGGAGACCGCGTACTTCCGAAACGCGCTTTCGTGATTGATCAGCGCCAGCATTAGTTGCGGATCAAGCCCGGCACGGCTCGCCTCGTACTGTACGGTGATCAGAAATTCGGTGCGTTGTTCCGGATCGGGAATGCGCTTGGCCAGGCGCATTGACATTTCCGCGAGCCAGGGCTGCATCACTCGCGGATCCCCGATGAGCTTCGGCGCACTGCGATCCGCAATGGCCGAGGCGAGCGCGGTTTGCACGCTTGCGCTGAGCTTTTCTTCGGCCTGGGCGCCGGCGTCGGCGGGTGAGTTTAGTAGCGAAAGCGAGGCGAAAAAAACCGCTGCAGTACATCTCAATCTTGCGATGAGACGTCGACCGGCTGGGCTCCCTCTCCCGCAGGCGGGAGAGGGCTGGGGTGAGGGTGGTCGTTGCGTCAGAGCGTAGTTGGAGGATGGCGCCAATGTCGCCGCACCCTCACCCCTGCCCCTCTCCCGCACGCGGGAGAGGGGTTCAAAACTGTGAGCGCAATGAATAACGCTTTGCATCAATCAGCGAGTACCGCGCGCGCGTACGCCACGACATCAGCCACAGGCACTTTTATTGCCGCAGCATCTCTCCGACCCTGATACTCAACCGCGCCTTCCTTGAGGCCACGATCACCGATGGTGATGCGGTGTGGAATGCCGATCAGTTCGAGGTCGGCGAACATCACGCCAGGGCGCTCGCCACGATCATCGAGCAACACGTCAATGCCAATTGCCGTGAGTTCGTCATGCAGCTTGTCGGCAGCGGCCTTTACTTCGGCGCTGCGGTCGTAACCTACCGCTGCAATAGCAATACTGAACGGTGCCATCGCGACTGTCCAGATGATGCCTTTCGCATCGTGATTTTGCTCGATGGCGGCGGCGACCACGCGGGTCACGCCGATGCCGTAACAGCCCATTTCCATGACCTGCTGCTTTTGGTCTTTGTCGAGATAGGTCGCGCCGAGCTTGGCCGAATAGGCTTGACCCAGCGCAAACACATGGCCCACCTCAATGCCACGCCGCAGCTTGAGCGTGCCTTTGCCGTCGGGTGATGCATCACCTTCAGCCACGCTGCGAATATCTGCGATGACGTCGGGTTCCGCGCAGTCGCGGCCCCAGTTCGCGCCAGCCACGTGATAGCCCGATTCGTTCGCGCCGCAGACAAAATCCGCCATCGCCGCAGCGGTGCGGTCTGCGACCACAATAACCTTACCAGGGTGAGCACTGCCGTGACGCGGCACCGGCCCGCAATAGCCCGGCTCGACACCCAGATATTCCTCGATTTCCTCGGGCGACGCAGGCCGATAGTTGGCGAGCGCAGGCACTTTTCCGAGCTTCACTTCGTTAACCATATGATCGGCGCGCAGCATGCAGAGCACGAAGCCCGCATCAGTCATGTACATCATCGCTTTGATCTGCTTCTTTAGCGGAAGTTTCAGAAATGCGCTCACATCTTCGCAGGTCTTTTGCCCCGGCGTGGCGATCAGCTCAAGCTTGGCGCTGGCAGCCGCACGCGGCTCGGCGGGCGTCACACCCTCTGCCAATTCCACGTTCGCCGCATAATCCGATTCCGGGCAATACGCGATCAAATCCTCACCACTTTCGGCGAGCACCTGAAACTCGTGCGACGCGAAACCTCCGATGTTGCCGGTGTCAGCATTCACCGCGCGGAATTCGAGGCCTAAACGCGTAAAAATCTTGCTGTAGGCGTCGTACATGCCCTGATAACTTTTCATCAGCGACGCCTTGTCAACGTCGAACGTGTACGCATCTTTCATGATGAATTCACGCGAGCGCATCACACCGAATCGGGGCCGCCGTTCGTCACGAAATTTGGTTTGAATGTGATAGAAATTGACTGGCAATTGCCGCCACGATTTGATGTCTTGGCGCGCGATGTCGGTGATCACCTCTTCGCTGGTCGGTTGCACGATGTAGTCGCGATCATGGCGATCTTTCACGCGCATCATCTCTGGCCCCATCTTGTCCCAGCGGCCCGATTCCTGCCACAGCTCGGCCGGTTGAATCACCGGCATTAGCAGCTCCACCGCGCCCGCCGCATTCATCTCTTCACGCACGATTTGCTCGACCTTGCGCAGCACGCGAACGCCCAGCGGCATCCAGGTGTAAATGCCAGCGCCGAGTTTTTTGATCATGCCAGCGCGCATCATCAACTGATGCGACACGACTTCCGCCTCGGAGGGCGCTTCTTTAATGGTGGCGAGGAAAAATTGAGTAAGTTTCATGGACTATATCTACGTACGTGAGCTTGCGGACGGCAGAATGAGCCGCCCGTTTGCGAAGAGCGCACATTTTCGCCTATTCTCACGACATGGCTGATTTTGAACCCGTTCGTGTAACGCTTCCACCGCCCGGCGTGACGCCGATTCCGCTGGTGCTTGATTCACCTCACAGCGGGCAGCATTACCCCGCCGACTTTGGTTTTTCCTGCGACATAAGGCAGCTGCGCATGGCGGAGGACACCGATATTGACGATCTGTACGACTTCACGCCTGCGCTCGGTGCGACGCTGGTGTGCGCTGAGTTTCCGCGCAGCTATTTAGACCCCAATCGGCGCGTTGAAGATATGGACACGTCGTTGCTTGAGGAACGCTGGCCGCAACCTGTCGATCAGTCGCCAAAAACGCAATCCGGCATCGGCCTGATCTGGCGTTCACTTGGCGATACGTCACCGATTTATTCGCGCAAATTGTCGGTGGCGGAAGTCACGCGGCGAATTGCGCAATGTCACACGCCGTATTGGGCTGCTGTCACCTCGGCCATCGAATCGGCGCATGCGGAGCATGGACGGGTGCTGCACATTAATTGCCATTCGATGCCTGCTGAAGCAGGGCCAAGTTCGTGGGTCAAGCTGGGTACGCAATTCGCCGATGTGGTGCTTGGCGATCGCGACGGCAGCACCTGCTCGCCTGCGTTCACCGCCCTGCTGGCTGAGGCGTTTCGGAATGAAGGTTTGAGCGTCGCGATCAACGATCCATACAAGGGCGTTGAATTGGTAAAGCGCTTTGGTCGGCCTGCAGAAAATCGGCACAGTATTCAGATTGAACTCAATCGCAAGCTGTACATGATTGAGGCGACGCGGGAGCGGACGGCGAATTATCCAGTGTTGAAAGCGGCGCTCGTGCGCGTGATGGGGAAGGTGGCGCAGTACGCTACCTTGTAGGAGCGGCATGCCGCGACCCGTTTTCTCTGCGCGGCGAGGTCGCGGCAAGCCGCTCCTACAATTGCAGGATGCAGTTTCATCTCCCCGACCCGCGCGCCTTCCCGATCTATGAAGGCAACCCCGCTAACCCTTTAATCGATCTCGCGCTCGCCTCGCTGGCCGCTGAACTTGGCGTGATTCAGGAAAAGCGCGACACCGAATTGCGTGAGCATCTTGCCGCGCTGCTCAGTGCCAACAACACCAGCGAAATCAGCGATGCACTTACTCGTGCGCCCTCGCTCGCCGTGCAACGGCACATCACGCGCGTGCTCGCCAGCGCGCATGTGGAAGCGGGTCTTGCGCGAGGCGACGCAGCGCTGCCAACGACCGTTTTTTCCATCCCAGTGATCATCGTCGCCGCCAACCCGACACCCGTGAACATTCCGGGCGCGCTGCCCCATATCGACGCCTTTGTCGCACTTATGAAAGAGCACGGCGCGTTGCGTGGCAACCAGACGTTTGCGTTGTCCAATGCACTCGCAGCGTCAAGTGCGTTCGCGCTTGACAAACTGCCTGCGAGTCTTGATTGGTGGGCGACCTTGCTGGATAGGGCCGACAGCCCGGTACGTATCGAGCGTGCCGCGATGGCCGTGCCAGAGAATCAGGAGAGCGTGTTTCTGCGCTTCCTCATCGGCACCGCGCTGGCTGGCCCTGGCGTTGATTTGCTGACAGAAAACGATACGGGCAAGTGGGGCATGCCGTTCACGCAAACGTTCGCCAAACAGCTCGGTGGTGGCACGCTGTCGTTGCTCGCGTTGCCGCGTCCGCCGCGCGCGCCGCTGGCGGCATTGTTTCAGGGCCGCGCGGCGCAGCGCGAGGTGTCGATGCAGCTCTTCGCGACTAACGCCATCCGCAAATTTCGCGGCAACGTCGGCGAGCCCGAGGCCGTCATCTCCGCGCATCGGACGGCTAATGGCGGCGAAGTGCGCCTGAGCTTGTCCAATCCTTTCGACGAAAAAGGGGCCGAGGGCTTCCGCGCGGAACTTCACGCGACGGATCGCGCCCAAGACGTGGCGGTCGCGATGCAGGATTTGCTGCGCGAATGCAATGTGGAGTCGGTGACGGTGCTCGCCGATGTGTTCCCAGACTTGGACAGCGAGACCAAATTGCCGATGCTGTTCCGCGCCGACGCGCTAGAAGGCGCGGCCGACAAGGCGATCAGCGCGGCGATGTTGCATTAACGATTTGCAGCGAGGTCGCGCTGTTCAGTCGTCCTGAAAAGGTCAGTAAAGGTGCGCATAGCGCACCCTACGCGTCAGCAACTTTTTAATGTAATCCTTATTCAATAAGGGCCTAGCGCACTAAAAATATAAAAGTCGATAATCTGCAAAACAGCCGCGTAGCCCCAATGAAAACGCCATAAAATAAAAAAGCTGTAGTGAAAATTAGTAAAATTTAATCCTAAATTGCACTTCATCCGACCTAAACGTCGCTCGTCTCACGCCCGCCCCCGATTTCCCACTTTGCCGCCATACTTCGCCGCCCCAATGAATCCCCTGAACGTTTTCCCCTCCCGACGCAGCGCCTATTTCACCGGATTTTTAATCTGTGCGGCGCTGATCGCCTACGCGCTTTATCTGCAATATGTGCAGATGCTGGAGCCGTGCCCGATGTGCTGGTTTCAGCGCGTGGCCGTGGTCGCGCTGGGGCTCGTTTTTCTGATCGGTGCTGTGATGAATCCCGGACGACCCGGAGCCAAGGTGATGGCGTGGCTCGCGCTGTTGACCGGCGGTGCGGGCGCGGTGCTCGCGGCGCGCCACCTGTACATTCAATCGCTGCCCGCCGACGCGCTGCCGAGCTGCGGTATGGGCATTACTTACATGCTCGAATCCTTGCCGTTTCTCGATGTGTTTGCCCGCGCGCTCAAGGGCAGCGTCGAATGCAACAAGATCGATTTGATTCTCGGATTGCCGATTCCTGCGTGGACGCTGATCTTTTTTGTCGTAGCCGTTATCGCGGCGTTTTCACTCATTAACCATCGCGCCTCGGGTCAGCCCAAGGCGCTCTTCAGGTAATAGCGCAAATGAAAAAAGCGTTACTCGTCGCCGCCTCTCTCATGCTCCCCGCTCTGCTCAACGCGCAATCAATGACGGCCTTAAACCCTCCCGCAACGCCATCACGTCCTGTGACTGAAACGGTCAACGGCACCACGCTCACCGACCCGTATCGCTGGCTTGAGGACAACAAGTCGGAAGAGGTCGTGAAGTGGACCCGCGCGCAGCATGATGCAGCACTCGGTTGGCTGGCTAAAAACACGCCGGAGGTGCCCGGTCTACGCGATGAATTGACGCGCTACACCGATCGCACGATCACCTCGCCGCCGTCTTTCAAAAAAGGTCGCGAGTTCTTTACACGCAAAGTGAAGGGCGATGCGCAAGCCAAGTTCTACACCCGTCTTGACGGCAAAGAGGTGCTGCTGTTCGACCCGGTCAAACTCGATCCGTCGGGCAAATCTTCGCTCGCAGATCAGTCGTATTCGCGTGACGCGAGTATCGTGGCCGTTGGTATTCAGGTCGCGGGCGATGAGTTGCCTACGCAATACATCATCGATAGCAAAACCGGCGCGACCTTACATGCGCCGCTGGTGCAGGTGCAAAACGTGTCTTGGACCAAAGACAACGGCGTTGCGTATATCGAACAGCGCACGCCGGAGCAAATCGCGAAGCAACTGCCATTGTTTTGGCAGAAATTGACGCTCGGCAGCCCAGTCAAAGATGCGCCGGTCGTTCACAAATGGACGGACGCAAAAAACTGGGGCAGTGTTTACGAGTTTGAATACTCGCCGTACACGATGTATGACCTTGGCGAGGGCTGGCAACAGAACACGGTGTCGATTGCGCGCACGGGCAGCAATGACGCGCCGCGAGTGATCTTCAACGAGAAGGGCGCTCGTGCCACCATCGAAATGGTCGGTGACACGATCTACGCACGCACTACGGCCAATTCGCCGAATGGTCGCTTGCTTAAAGCGAGCGTGGTGAAGCCTGAATTCAAGGACTGGAAAGAGATCGTTCCTGAAGAAAAGGGCGTGGTGCTTGAGTCGTTCGTAGTGACGAAAAAGAACCTCATCGTCGTTGAAAAGCGCGACCTGCTGAAACGCGTGCGGGTGCTTGATCTTGATGGCAAATTCATCCGTGATTTGCCCGCGCCAGAATTCGGCAGCATCACCGGCGTTTCGTATGACCGCGACAGCAACACCCTGTACGCCGCGCTCGCCACTTTCGTCGCGCCGTTCAAGCTGTACAAGCTTGACGCCGACCGCCTCGACTGGCAGTTTCTGTATCAGGACGAATCGGCGCTCGACACGTCGAGCATCGAAACCAAACAGGTGACATTCACCAGCCGTGACGGTGCGAAAGTGCCGATGTTTTTGAGTTATAAAAAAGGCATCAAACTCGACGGCAACAATCCAACCATGCTCTATGGCTACGGCGGCTTCAACATCGGCATCAGCGTCGGCTATCTCGGCGCGTTCGCCACACTTATCAATCGCGGCGTCGTGGTCGCACAACCGGGCCTGCGCGGTGGCGACGAATATGGCGAGGCGTGGCACGAAGGCGGCATGCGCGGCAACAAACAAAACGTGTTTGATGACTTTTACGCGGCTGCTGAATACCTGATTAAACAGGGTTACACCAAGCCGTCGAAAATGGTCGCGTACGGCGGCAGCAACGGTGGCTTGCTGGTTGGCGCAGCGGCGACGCAGCGCCCTGATTTGTTCAAGGGCATCGTCTGTTCGGTGCCACTCTTGGACATGGTGCGCTATCACAAATTCCGCATTGCTCGTTACTGGATTCCGGAGTACGGCGACCCCGATAGAACCGACGATTTCAACTGGCTGCTGCGCTACTCGCCTTACCACAATGTTCGTGCGGGTGTGAATATGCCAACGATGCTGGTGATCGCGGGCGAAAACGACACCCGCGTTGACCCATTGCACGCGAAAAAATTTGTGGCGCTTGCTCAAGCAAACCTGGGTCAAACCAATCCGGTGATGCTCAAAATGGACTATGACTCCGGTCACGGCACCGGTAACTCTACCGCGCAGCAGGTGGAGGATCGTGAAACGTGGTTGCGGTTTATTTTGGCGATGACGAAGTAGTCGCGGGCGATCAAGCCGGGAGAGACCAAACGCCGCGACGAGCGGTGGGCACGCCGCTTGTTCGCCAAACCGGATTGCATCAACGAATGTGTCGTGCGGTCGGAGATGCAGAAACAAGCAGCTTTTTGCCGAAACGGTGGCTTGGCTTGGGTGTAAGTCGCTATTCGCGAATAGTCGACTAATGACGAAAATCTATGTTAGCCCTAGTCGCATAAGGTTTTCAATGCAAAGCTGTTTTAATTTGGCGCTGATTTGTTCGGTCGATTCAGGACCGAGCGCAAGCTAAGCCGCTTGAGCCCTTATAATGTGGGGCTTAATTCGAAAAAACAATCGTTTTTTGGGGTGCATTGGCAACAGATCTGGCGAAAGCTAGCGATGCTTCTCCGGCTAACGAATCAAAAGAGAAAGACTCATCATGGCATTGACGCCCACACAAACCGCAGCAATCATTGCCGAACATGGCCGCTCCAAGGGCGACTCCGGTTCGACCGAGGTGCAAGTTGCGCTGCTCACCGCGAACATCAACGCGCTGGCCGCCGACCACTTCAAAGTTCACACCAAAGACCACCACAGCCGTCGCGGCCTGCTCAAGATGGTTAATAACCGTCGCAGCCTGCTCGCGTATCTGAAAAACACAGACCGCGCACGCTACCAGTCATTGATCGAAAAGCTCGGCCTGCGCAAGTAATTGCAGCTGTAACGCCGTTGGAAGGCCGCTCTCCGCTTGGGGTTGCGGCCTTTTGCTTTATTAGTCTCGCCCGTTTACGAAACGATAGTTAACCCCGCGCAAAAAGCGCAAAAAAGAAAGGTACCAGCCGATGCTGACCGCAACCAAAAAGTCCATCCAATATGGCGCAAACACGTTAACCCTGGAGACTGGCGAAATTGGTCGCCAGGCTGACGCAACCGTACTGGTGCGTTATGGCGATACCGTTGTGTTGGTCTCGGCCGTTGCCAAGACCAGCGTCAAAGACGGGCAAGACTTCTTCCCGCTCACCGTTGATTACATGGAAAAGTTCTACGCCGCAGGCAAAATCCCCGGTGGATTTTTCAAGCGCGAAGGCCGACCCTCCGAGAAAGAAACGCTCACTTCACGCCTTATTGATCGCCCAATTCGTCCGCTGTTTCCAGAAGGTTTCTACAACGAAATTCAGATCATCGCGCAGGTCATGTCGATTGATCCTGAAATCGATTCCGACATCCCGGCCATCATCGGCGCATCGGCTGCGTTGTACTTGTCGGGCGTGCCATTTGCCGCACCGATCGCCGCCGCGCGCGTCGGTTACGCCAACGGTCAGTACATCCTGAACCCCAGCAAAACCGAGCTCATCACCTCCGAGATGAACCTCGTGGTCGCCGGCACGCAGGACGCTGTAATGATGGTCGAATCAGAGGCCATTGAGCTGCCTGAAGACGTGATGCTCGGAGCCGTGTGGTACGGCCACGCGCAACAACAAGCGGTGATCGACATGATCCTCGCGCTCGGTGAAGATGCCGCGAAGCCAGCATGGGAATGGACCGCGCCGGTCACGCACCCTGACCTCGTTGCCAAGATTTTTGCGGTTGCGGGCCCCGGTTTCGATGACGCCTACAAAATCAAGAGCAAAGGTGCTCGCAGCGCAAAACTTAAAGAAGTGGTCGCCGCTGCTGAAGCCGCGCTTATTCCGGCCGACGCTGATACCGCGACCAAAAACCAAATCAAGAATGAAATTTTCGCGCTTGAAGCGAAAACCGTTCGCGAGCAAATTTTGCGCGGCGAGCCACGCATTGACGGTCGCGACACACGCACCGTGCGTCCGATCAGCGTGCGCACCGGCGTGCTGCCACGCACCCACGGCTCAGCCCTGTTCACCCGCGGCGAAACGCAGGCGTTGGTGGTTGCGACGCTCGGCACCAAACAGGATGAGCAAATGATTGACGCGCTCGCCGGTGAATACCGTGACCGCTTCATGCTTCACTACAACATGCCTCCGTTCGCCACGGGCGAGACCGGTCGCGTGGGCACACCCAAGCGCCGCGAAATCGGTCATGGCCGTCTTGCAAAACGCGCGCTCGTCGCTGTGTTGCCGTCGGAAAAGGACTTCTCGTACTCAATGCGCGTCGTCTCTGAAATCACCGAGTCGAACGGCTCCTCGTCGATGGCTTCGGTCTGCGGCGGCGCTCAGGCGCTGATGGATGCAGGCGTTCCGTTGAAAGCCCCGGTCGCTGGTATCGCGATGGGCTTGATCAAGGAAGGCACGCGCTTCGCGGTGTTGACCGACATCCTCGGTGACGAAGATCACTTGGGCGACATGGACTTCAAAGTGGCCGGTACCGATCGTGGGATCACCGCGCTGCAGATGGATATCAAAATCCAGGGCATCACCAAAGAAATCATGGGCGTCGCCCTCGCGCAGGCCAACGAGGCGCGGATTCATATCCTCAAGATCATGAACGAAGCGATGCCGCACGAGCGTACCGAGATGAGTGCTTACGCGCCACGCATGGTCACCTTCAAGATCAATCCTGAAAAGATTCGTGACGTTATCGGCAAGGGCGGCGCGGTCATTCGTGCGCTGTCTGAAGAAACGCATTGCCAGATCAACATCGAAGACGACGGCACCATCACCATCGCCTCGCCAAACGGTGACGATCTCGCCGAATGCAAAAAACGCATCGACGCGATCACCGCTGAAGTCGAAGTGGGCAAAACCTACGAGGGCCCGATCATCCGCATCATGGACTTCGGTGCCGTCATTCAGCTACTGCCAGGCCGTGATGGTTTGCTGCACATCAGCCAGATCGCCAACGAGCGCGTCAACGCCGTCACCGATTACTTGACCGAAGGCCAAACGGTCAAAGTCAAAGTGCTCGGCTTCGACGACAAAGGTCGCGTCAAGCTGTCGATGAAAGCGCTG
>JANXNO010000275.1 GCA_025354075.1 Burkholderiales bacterium
CCGCTCCAAGTTTCAAGTGCAAACAAAGAGCAAGACACGGAACCAACAGCGGTTCCGTTTTTATTTGTGGCGCAGTTGTTCTGCCGCCGCAAACGTGGCGGGTTAGCAAAGAGGTTATGCAGCGGATTGCAAATCCGTCTAGAGCGGTTCGATTCCGCTACCCGCCTCCACATTATTCAAAACAGCTTATTCGTTTGGACCCCGTGCTTTGCGTCAGGATGTGGAGAGCGTCCGCGTAGTCTCATGGGGCGGTACAAATGGGTTGCACGCAGCAATGTTGCCGCACACTGCCACGCCTCCTTTGGGCGCATGACCGCCGCGGTTGAAACCGGTTTTCGCCGCCACAGTAGCGTCAGGCGCAGCGCCTTATAAAACCGTGAAAGGTACGCCTGGACGGCATGGCGACGCGGAGACCGACTATTCGCCTGGGGCCTTGGTGCGGCTGGCGCCTTCCGCTTCCGCTCGTAACAGATCCCTCGCCTCGGACGCCGAATTGGGTGCCGCTGCCGTAATTGCGTCGTCGATGTCCGCATTGCGCATATAGCTGTCGATGCTGGCTGCGTAATCGCTCGTGCCTTGATAGCTGCCTTCGCCACTGACCGGTCCGCCCGGCTTATCAGCATCCTGTTCAGGAATATCTGCAAGCAGGGATTCCGCAGCATCCGCCTGCTCCGCCTTCGTTGCGTTGACAGCAGCAATTTGCGCCTTTTTTTCGTCGTGGCTCATAACGATCTCCTCAAAAATACATGAAACTAAAAAAATGCCGTGAAGCTCATTTCACGTACCACAAAGCTTAAAGTTCAGGCTCATAAGGCTCTGTCTCATATCGACGCAACTGTCTGTGAGCGAACGCCTACACAACGTGCCGCCGTCAATGCGCGTGCGTGCCGACCGCGTCCAATTTTGCCGATTGATACGGCCACGGTTCGCATCTTTTGACGTAGGCGAGCGCCGCAATTTTGGGTAGACTCAATCGCTATCCAAAAATAATCCATACGTCTAAGATGGTGGTTTTATGAACGTTCGAACGCTGCTAACTGCGCTACGAAAGTCCTATATTTTTCCCCTTGCAGTACTGGTGGCAGCGGCCCTGCTTGCCATCAACGAGGTGGGATATCAGCAGTCAAATGACGCGGCAAAAGACGCCGAAGTCGCCCAACAAAAGCGCGCACAGATCAATTTTTTGATGCAGCACATGCTTGATGCCGAAACAGGGCAGCGTGGTTACCTGCTAACCGGCGGCACACGCTATCTGGAGCCCTACAACACCGGTACGGCGCGCGTCGCGGGCGTACTTGACAGTCTGCGGAAACTCTACGCCGACGATTCAAAGCAACTCGGGGAGTTTGCGCTGCTGTCTCGCGCGGTAGCCAAAAAGATGAGCGAAATGGAAATTACGCTTCGCCTGCGCAATACGACGATTACGCCGGAACAGTGGCGTGCAGTCATCGAGACCAATATTGGTCAAGACTACATGGACGATATTCGCGGCCAGGCAAATAGTTTAATTTCAGCGGCAACCGTCGAGCGAAAAAGCAGCATGCAGCGTATTCATCGCAGTCTCGACGTGTCCCGGATCGGCATCACGCTGGCGGCCTTATTGGGCCTGCTTGCGTTCCATCTTTACCTGCGCACCGCGCAGCGACTCAACGCCGCGAACGAAGCACAAAATCAAGCCCTGGCCAAAGAAAAAGCGCTCCTGGCCGAGCAGGTGCGCGAACGTACCCTCACGCTCACAGAATTGGCCACCCATTTGCAAACGGTGCAGGAAAAAGAGCGTGCGCACCTTGCGCGCGAACTGCACGACGAACTCGGTGCGTTACTCACGGCGGCAAAACTGGATGTCGCGCGGGTCACGTCGAAAATCCCCGCCACGACGCCGGAGCTGCAAACACGGATCGAACATCTCACCTCGACGCTCAATGCAGGCATTGCGCTGAAGCGGCGAATCATCGAGGACTTACGACCGTCTTCGTTGTCGCATCTCGGCCTCATTCCCGCGCTGGACATTCTCGCCAAGGAATTTCAGGAACGATCCGGTGTCACCGTGAGTACCAACCTCGAGGCGGTCGAGGTGGACGAAGATTCCGGACTCACTATTTACCGAATGGTGCAAGAGGGACTGACCAATGTGGCCAAGTACGCCGCAGCCACTGAGGTCACCATCACACTGCACACCTATGAGCATCACCTGGAGCTGGTCGTGACCGATAACGGCTGCGGCTTCGACGTTCCGTCGCGTGTCGGCAGTAGCTATGGGCTGAAAGGGATGCTTCATCGAATTCAGGCACTTAACGGCTCGCTGACAATCCAGTCGCGCGACGGTGCGGGAACTACGCTGGCGGCCATTATTCCGAAGTCCGCCCGGCGGGAATAGCCTGCTCCCTTGGGCATTGCGATACTGCCTGCATGGGCCAAAGCGCGATCAGCTTTATTCGTAAATCGCCTCCAGCGTTGGGGTAGCGCTATATTTTTATAAAAGTCGCCTATTGGGTAGAACATTACCTGAGCCCACAACATTTGCGGCTTTCGCATAAAAGCTATACATCTCAATTGCGTGCAATAAACCCGGTCACACCGCTCGTCCGCCTATAACCAGCGCACATAATCGGACGCGTCGTCGGCGCATACGACATTCGCCGCAGGCTCAGCGCCCTGTTCTGGCGCTGCGGACACCGCACGCCAAGGTCGAGTTTCATCACGCTTGTCGTGATGTTGCGGGGGCGCGAGATTAAGCGCCCAACAAATACGCTTCAAAAAACTTGATTCGCATGTAGAACAAATAGTCTGCGTTGTCCTTCTTCGCGAACCCGTGCCCCTCGTTCTCAGCGGTCACGTACCAGACCGGCACGTTGTTCTTGTTGACCGCCGCAACGATCTGATCGGCCTCCTGCCACGGCACACGCGGATCGTTTCTGCCTTGCACCACCATCAGCGGTTTTTTGATCTTGTGCGCGTTGGTCAGCGGCGAAATTTCATTAAGGAATCTGCGCATTGCAGGGTCGCGCTCGTCGCCGTATTCAACCCGCCGCAGGTCACGCCGATAGCTTTCGGTTTTCTCCAGAAACGTCACAAAATTCGAGATGCCAACGATGTCAATCGAGCAGCGAATCCGGTCGTTGTACGTCGTTGCAACCGCCAGACTCATGTAACCGCCGTAGCTCCCGCCCTCCACCGCCACTCGCTTCGCATCAAGCTGCGGCTGGGTAGCAATCCAGTCGAGCAGCGCACCAATGTCTTTCACCGAATCTTCGCGCTTGTAGCCGTTGTCGAGCGCGATAAAAGTCTTGCCGTAGCCCGACGATCCGCGCACATTCGGCAACAAAAGCGCGATGCCCAGTTCGTTCACCAAATAATTTTCACGGCCCATGAAGCCCGATGTGCTCTGCCCTTCCGGCCCGCCGTGAATATCAATCAATACTGGGCGCGGCCCCTTGAATCGATCTGGCGGCAACACCATCAACGCGCTCACCGACAGTCCGTCAAAGCTTTTGTAGCGAATGATTTGCGACTCTTTGAAGCCGCTGGTATCCAGCCCGTTTTTGAACGCTTGCGTCCATTGCGTGAGCCGGCCCGTGGCCACCTCCAGCGTCCATGTTTCAGCGGGGCCTTGCGCCGACCCTGCGATGAGCGCCAGGAATTTTCCATCGGGAGAGAAGGCAGCCGGACTCACCTCCCCTTTAGGCAACGCAGGCATCGGTAGCCGCTTGCGCGACACAGCGTCAAGCAAATAGCTTCGGGAGCGTCCGTCCTCGTTGACGGTGAACACCGCCCGAGAACGATCCCGCGACAGCACCAGCCCAGACACATCCCATGGGATATCTGCGCTTAGCGAAGTGAACTGTCGCGTGGCAAGATCGTAGTACTGCAGCTGCTTGAATTCGCCGTCGCCATCGGTGGTGAGAAACACGCCGCGATCATCGCCCGCAAAGGCTACATCCGAGTACGAAACCGCCTTGCTGCCAACCGCACCCAACAGCAACGTACGCTTGCCTTCAGTAACGTTTAGCAAATAAATTTCTGACTCGTTCGCCGACTTGTAGTTCTGACAAACAATCATTGCGTCGTCGCCAGAAAAATCAAAATCACCCCAACCGCCGCCGGGCAAACTCGCAATAAGTTTGCTACTACCGGGATTCATTGGATCGATCAGCGTCAGCTCAGTGGTCACCTCTTTGCGCGTGCCACCCGCCGCCGTTTTGTCAAGTTGCGTGGACGACACCAGACAGCGATTTTCCGCGCGATTAAATCCTTGCCATTCGTGGCGCATCGACGAATCAGTGAGCTGCGTCACCGCTTTGCCCGGCAAGTCCATTCGATAAATTTGCGTCGCTTCCGAGCCGCCCGCATCGCGCGCAAAAATTACGTACTTGCCATCTTTCCGCTCGTACGACGCGCCACGCACAGGCTCGGCGTAATCAGTGAGCGTTCTCAACTCGCCCATCGGTTGGTCGAGCGTCCACATTTGCGCGGTATTTTTCTCGCGATAATTTACCAGCATGGAGCGCCCGTTCGGATGCCAGCCGCGAAACGCCTTGCCGCGGAAATCGCTGTATTTGACAACCCGATCAGCAATAGCCTGCTCGATCGGCGGCACACCCACCAGCGTCAGACTGGACACGGGTTTGACGAAGCTCGCTGACACGGCAGCAGCTACCGGTGTTTTTGTGGCATCGGGCGCAGCCACAGTCGCGCAGCCTGGCAACCAGGTCAGGGTTACTGCCCCCGTGCCCATCATGAAGTCTCGACGATTGATCATGCTTATCTCCCATAACAGAATTTTTTAACAGTGCGAAGCGTATCAACGTCTTTGTCCGGCGCACAGATCATTGCGACGAATGGGTACGAATGGGTACTTTTGCAGTCGGTACTTCTGATTGTTCGGGCCGCAAGAAAACCACTCGCGGCAGACGATATAAGCTTCAAGCTGCAATCAATGGCAACAAATGAACACCGAATGAGGCAATGACGATGAAACTGGGAATCGAAGGCAAATGGGCGCTGGTCTGCGCCGCGAGCAAGGGCCTGGGCAAAGGCTGCGCGAAGGCGCTGGTGCTGGAGGGGGTCAACGTCGTCATCACGGCACGTGGCGCTGAAACGCTGGAGGCCACGGCGACTGAACTGCGCGCATTGAACCCCGACGTGAAGGTCATCACCGTCGCTGGCGACATCACCACGCCCGAAGGCCGCGCCGCAGCGCTTGCAGGCGCACCGCGCATCGACATCCTCATCAACAACGCAGGCGGCCCACCCCCCGGCGACTTCCGCAACTGGACACGCGACGACTGGATCAAGGCTGTCGACGCGAATATGTTGACACCCATCGAACTCATCAAATCGGTCATCGATGGCATGTGTGAACGCGGCTTTGGACGCATCGTCAACATTACTTCCGGCGCAGTGAAGGCTCCTATTGACACGCTGGGCCTCAGCAACGGCGCGCGCTCTGGCCTTACCGGCTTTGTCGCTGGCCTCGCGAGGCAGCCTGCTGTCGCCAGCCGCAATGTCACCATCAACGGCCTGCTACCGGGGCCCTTTGACACCGACCGCATGAAAACCATGCTCTCCAACTGGGCCAAGCGCGACGGCAAACCGTACGAAGAAGTCGCCGCATCGCGCGTAAAGTCGGTGCCCGCCCAGCGCATGGGCAATCAGGACGAATTCGGCGCCACCTGTGCGTTCCTGTGCAGCGTCCACGCGAGCTACATCACGGGCCAGAACGTGCTGATGGACGGTGGAGCTTATCCCGGAACGTTTTAGGGCCGCGCTCTTAAACAGGGCTAGAGCGTTAGTGCGAGCGACCTAAATCTAAAACGGACTATCTCCACCAAACTTGGGCGGAGCGCCCGCGCCACGCACCGATTGAATAGGCGATGACGGCATGTAGGAATCCGTCGCGGCGTAATTCTCGAACCGCGTGAACTCGCCCCGGAAGGTGAGGTTTACCGTACCAATCGGGCCGTTCCGTTGCTTGCCTATGATGATTTCAGCGACGCCTTTTTGTGCGGATTCCTGGTTGTAGACCTCATCGCGATAGATGAAGAAAATGACGTC
>JANXNO010000357.1 GCA_025354075.1 Burkholderiales bacterium
ATTCAAGAACGATCCGTCGCCGCTGCAAGCGGTGGCCACAGTGAATCCAGTGCGCAATGCGCAGAACCGTATGCGCATTGGCTTCATCGCCGTGACGGCGGGGCTCACCAGCATTCGCGCCTGCCTCGGCTCGCCGATGACGCTTGGCCTGTGGGCCGCGACACTGGTTACGCTGGTATTGCTCGCGATGGTGCCGGGATTTTTGGGTCTGATTGTGATCGGCCCCTGGCTCGGTCATGCCACCTGGCATGCCTATCGCGATGTGGTGATATCTCCGGTCATCGAACGCGACGAAAAAAACTGATCCGCAGCACGCGACTTTCAGCTAGTCGCTCGACGTATGTAGCAGTGTGCCGTCAACGTCCAGCACGCGAACGGCCACTGGAATGGCCGACCGGACGCTTTGCGTGACCACACAGAAGTCCTCGAATTGCGCGATGATGCGATCAAGGGATGTGATTGCGTTCGCTGCAACCCCAAGCTGCAAATCAACGGCGATGAAGCCAATGCGCATACGGTTCTGCGCATTGCGCACTGGATTCACTGTGGCCACCGCTTGCAGCGGCGACGGATCGTTCTTGAATTTTCGCATCGCGAAAAGCAGGCTCGCTGCCAGGCAGTTGGCCACGGCAGCTCCCAGCATCTGTTCCGGATTCGGCCCGTGTCCGCTGCCCAAAGGCGGCGGCTCGTCGGTGATCAATTGGGGAATGGCGGCATTTCCGAAATCTGCCGCAAAGCGAAAGTCGGCCTGTTGTACCAGTTTGATTTGAATCTGATTGTCCATACCCTACTTTCCATCAATGCCGTTGATTCGGCTACGTGCTGACGTGACTCTGCACCCAGCGAACGATGTCCGCCGCCTGCATGGCACCGGGCTGTTGGGCAACCGCTTGCCCACCGCTAAAGATGATCAGTGTCGGAATGCTGCGAACGGCGAAGCGCGCTGCGGTTTGCGACGCCGCCTCGGTATCGACTTTCGCGAAACGCACGCGCGGCATTTGCTTCGCCGCCTCCGCAAAATGCGGAGCCATCATCTTGCATGGGCCACACCACGCGGCCCAGAAGTCCACGACAACCGGCAGGCCGGAGTTCGCGATGAATTTACTGAACGTTGCATCGGTCAATGCAAACGGCTCCGGCGCGAGCAGCCTCGTTTTGCACGTTCCGCAGACTGGACCGTCGCCCAGCCGTTCATCCGGGACGCGATTGATGGTGCCGCAGTGCGGGCAAACGAGATGCATTGGGATTTCCTAACAGCCAGATTTGGCACCCAGTTTACGCATGATGTTCTCCATAAGGCACCACCGGGTCAACGAGCTTTGTAGCAGATTGGCACCAACAAAGGCAGTGAACGCGAGCCACCATTGGCTCACAAAAATCGGGCTACCAGGGATGCCGAGCGCAAGCGACAGCAGGATGAACGTGCCAGCGACGAGTCGAACGATTTGCCATGAGGTCATGTGTTTTCTCCTGAAAGAGGTGGGTTGGAACTAGTTGCGGGGACAGTGGCGACTGACGAGGGTGATCCCATCAGTTTCCAGAGACGGTTGCGATAGGCCACGAAATACAGAATCGGGATCACCACGAGCGTCAGCAGCGTGGACACAAAAATGCCGAAGATCAGCGAGATGGCAAGGCCGTTGAAGATCGGGTCATCGAGGATGAAGAACGCACCGAGCATGGCCGCGAGGCCTGTGAGCATGATCGGTTGCGCGCGGGTGATGGCCGAGTTGACGATGGCCTCGCTGAACGGTATGTCTTCGCGCACTTGCAGGTTGATGAAGTCCACCAGCAGGATGGAGTTCCGCACGATGATGCCCGCCAGTGCGATCATGCCGATCATGCTGGTGGCGGTGTATTGCGAGCCGAGCAGGGCGTGGCCGGGCATGACGCCGATGATGGTGAGCGGGATCGGGGCCATGATGATGAGCGGCGTCAGGTACGAGCCGAATTGCGCCACCACCAGCAGGTAAATCAGGATCAGGCCCACGCCGTACGCGGCGCCCATGTCGCGGAACGTTTCGTAGGTAATTTGCCATTCACCGTCCCATTTGATGGCGTAATCACGATAGCCATCTTCTGGCGGATGAATGAAGTACTCGACGAGTTTTCCTTCGCCTGGTGTGATGATTTTTTCGATCTCGCTGCGTATCGAGAACACGCCGTACAGCGGACTGTCGAGCTTGCCTGCCATATCGGCGACGACGTAGTTCACCGGCAGCAAATCCTTGTGGTAGCTTGGCTGTTCGCGAACGGTGTCGGTCACTGTCACCAGCTCTCGGATCGGCACCAGTTTGCCTTCAGCGCTACGCACCGTCAGTTGCAGCAGCGTATTCAGGTCGCCATGACGATCTGCCGGCAACTGAATCGTTGCCGCGGCCGGATACTTGCTCTGGTCGTGCAGGTAAGCCGTGGCTTCGCCTGCGAGACCGGCGCGCAGCGTGCTCACGATCACCTGTTGCGGAACGCCGAGCATGGAGGCTTTGCTCCGATCAACAAGGAGGAGCGTTTTCGGAGCCGCGGCGATACTGCTGTCGTCGACGTCGACTACGCCCGCAGTCTTCTCGAAAACCGCTCTGACCGCTTTCGCGACTTGTAAACGTCCTTCCGCTTCC
Organism: Burkholderiales bacterium; assembly: GCA_025354075.1. Taxonomy (GTDB): domain Bacteria; phylum Pseudomonadota; class Gammaproteobacteria; order Burkholderiales; family Casimicrobiaceae; genus Casimicrobium. The sequence goes on from JANXNO010000357.1 coordinate 2,616, forward strand.
GGGCCGTAAATTTCCGCCACGATCGGTGAGAGCACAGGCGGTCCTGGCGGTACTTCGACGACTTTCACATTGGCCCCAAAGCGGCTGGCGATTTTTTGCAACTCGGGGCGAACACGCGTGGCAATCGCATGACTCTTTTCGCTGCGATCATGTTTTCCTAAAAGGTTGACTTGCAGATCACCCACGTCGCCGCCTGAGCGCAGGTAGTACTGGCGCACCAGCCCGTTGAAATTGATGGGCGCAGCGGTTCCGGCATACGCCTGATAGTCGGTGACTTCGGGCACCGTCGCCAGGTACGCGCCTAACTCATGCAACGTCGCAGCAGTCTGCTCGACCGGTGTGCCCGCGGGCATGTCGACGATCACCTGAAATTCCGACTTGTTGTCGAACGGCAGCATCTTGAGCAGCACGAGCCCGCCGATGGGCAGCGCGACGGAAATCGCGATGAGCGCGGCCACACCCAATCCCAGGAACTGGCGGTTGCGCTTGCCGCTGCGCTCATCCAGAAACGGCGTAAACACGCGTTGAAACAGCGGCGCCAGTTTGCCGCTCAAGCCGCTGTGCGCGCCTGCCGCATGCCCGTGCGCTGGTTTTTCTTTCATCCACAAACGGGCGAGCCACGGCGTCACGACGAATGCGATGGCCAGCGACAGCAGCATGCCCATGCTCGCGTTAATCGGGATCGGGCTCATGTACGGGCCCATAAGACCGGATACGAACGCCATCGGCAGCAGTGCCGCGATCACGGTGAGTGTTGCGAGGATGGTCGGGCCGCCCACTTCGTCAACGGCTCCCGGAATGATCTGCGCGAGTGTCCGATCCGGATAAAGCTGCTGATGGCGATGGATGTTTTCGACCACCACAATGGCGTCATCGACCAATATCCCGATGGAAAAAATCAACGCGAACAGAGACACGCGGTTCAGCGTGAATCCCCACGCCCAGGAGGCGAAGAGGGTGGCCGTGAGCGTCAGGATCACTGCGGTGCCGACGATGGCGGCCTCACGGCGACCCAGCGCGAAGAAAACGAGTGCTACTACCGAGAGCGTGGCGAACAGCAGCTTTTGAATCAGCTTTTGTGCCTTATCGTTTGCCGTCGCACCGTAGTTGCGCGTTTCGGCCACCTGCACATCCGCTGGGATCACCGTGTCACGCAAAGCGTCCACTCGGCGCATCGCGGCATTGGCCACGTCGATGGCGTTTTCACCGGCTTTCTTGGTAACGGCGATGGTGACCGCTGGGTACTCGCCGCCGTCCTTGCCCGCAAAACCGTGCCAGACATACTTGCTGGGCGGCGGCGGGCCGTTGCGCACATTGGCAACGTCGCGCAGGAACACGGGCTTGGCGCCGCGAACTGCGACGATCAAGTCACCCACTTCGTTCGGCTGTTTGAGGAACGGGCCGGATTCGACGGCAACAGTTCGATCGCCCGAGATTAGATCACCTACGGGAAGACCCAGATTGGCTGATAACAAGGCGGAACGCAAATCGGCAACGGTGACGCCAACGCTCGCCATTCGAGCCGGATCGATTTCGACGAGGATGGCGCGACCTGGCCCGCCGATGCTGGTGACCTCACGCGTGCCGTTCACGCGCTTTAGATCAGTCTCGATGCTGTGTGCGACACGCTCAAGATCGTAGGCACCGGTTGCAGCGGTCTTGCTGAAAAGCGTCAGCGTCACGATGGGCACGTCATCGATACCTTTAGGCTTGATGATCGGATCGAGCACACCGAGCCCTTTTGGCAACCAATCGGCGTTGGAATGCACGGAATCGTACAAGCGCACCAACGCTTCGGTGCGTGGCACGCCGACCTTGAACTGTACGGTGAGAATCGCCAGCCCCGGTCGCGAAACAGACATGACGTGTTCAACGCCCGAGATTTGCGCCAGCACCTGCTCGGCAGGTCCGGCAACCGATTGCTCGACATCGCGAACCGCTGCGCCTGGGAACGGAATCAGTACGTTTGCCATGGTGACATTTATTTGCGGCTCTTCCTCGCGCGGCGTTACCATGACCGCAAATACGCCGAGCAACAACGCGACGAGCGCGAGGAGTGGCGTGATCTGCGCGCTCTGGAAAAACGCCGCGATGCGGCCTGAGACACCGAGTCGCGTGGGGAGCCGGGACGGCGAGTTCATTATCTGCCTAGCGTTTGCGCGAGGCAGCTTGCGGATCGAGTGCCACGCGCTCACCCGGCATCAGTCCGGCGAGAATCTCCACGCTGTCACCACTGACGCGTCCCAGCCGTACTTGTCGCAGCAAGGGGCGACTTGTGGCATCGAGCACATACAGCCCCGTCATTTCCGCCCGGCGCACCACTGCGCGCGCGGGCACCTCCAGCCGGCTGGCGTTCACGCCGCCGGTTGGCAGCCACACACGCGCGAGCATGCCGGGAGCAGCCCCTGCCAAGCCGGGCGGCAATTCGATCCGAACTTGTACGGTGTGGGTGGCCGCGTCGACAGTGGGCAGGACCTGCGGTTGCCGGGTCGTCATTAACCCGCTCGTTCCAGATAGGCCGGGGATTTCGGCCCGTAGCAACTTATTCGGCGTTATCTGTGCGATGGCAGTTTGCGGTACTGCAGCCGTGACCCGCAGCGCCGTCGGGTCGTACAGGGTGAGAAGCGGTCGGCCTGGCATTGCCATGTCACCCAATGTCGCGGGAACCTCGGAAATCACGCCCGCAAATGGCGCGCGCACGACGTTGAAGCCTGTCTGCGTGCGCGCGATACCTGCCTGAGCAAGCTGCGAATTCACCTGTGCCTGGGCCGCCTTGAATTGCGATTCGGCGCGCTCCAAGGCAGCCTGACTGATGTAGGCCTTCAGAAAAAGCTGCTTCTGCCGCTCGAAATCTTTTGCCGCCACGTCAAGCGACGCTCGGGCTGCCTGCACTTGTGCATCGCTTGCAGCGACATTTTGGTCGGCAGCTCGTGCGTCGATTCGCAGCAAAATTTGACCCGACTTTACGTGGTCTCCGACTTTGGCATCGAGCAGTATCACCGCACCCGAGACCTGTGCCGAAATGACGGTTTGCCGTACCGCCTCCACCACACCGTCAAAGGCGCTACTGTAGGAGTTTGCCGCCGCCTTCACCTGGAATGTGACTAGTTCTGGCGCAACCGCCGCCGTGGGAGGCGCCGCCACTGCAGCCGCTGCCCAGAGTAGCAATAGGGTGACAGGCAGGCGTTTTTTGCGGATGTGGAGTGCGTTTTTCAATGGCGGCTTCGGGTGTTTGTTCGGGCTTTCGCTGTCAACGCACTGAATGGCGTGCTTATTCAAAACAGCGTTTGAATATATTATGTGAGTAAGTAGTTAAATAGTCAAGTAGTTACTTGCTCAATGAATTGCAAAGGCAAGTGTAATCAGGCAGAATGCTCGCCTTATCAGTCAAATCGTGTAGACGAATGGATGGTCTTCCCCCCGAAGCGTTGGAACGGGTCGCTGCCTATTTCCAGGCGCTATCCGAGCCCACGCGCTTGCAGATCCTCAATCTGCTGCGTGAGAAAGAACGCAATGTGGGAGAGTTGGCACAACTGTGTGGCTACACATCTGCCAACGTCTCACGCCATCTGACGCTGCTCACCCAGCGTGGGCTGGTGGCGCGCGAGAGCCGTGGCAATAGCGCCTATTACCGAATCGCAGATCCGGCGGTATATCAACTGTGCGATCTGGTCTGCGGGAATATCGCGCGGCAATTCGATCGCGCTGCTGGGGGACGGGCGATGTTTGCTATCGCCCTACCAGACTGAATATTAGGCGTGTACAAGCGTTGTGTTCAGCTTAGAACACGGGTCTTGCCAGCAGGCGAACTGGCGCGTGTCGTGCAAACGCGCCTGTGTGTCGTAGCGAGACGCTTTACCGCTCGATCGCCAGTGCCACACCCATACCTCCGCCAATACATAGCGATGCCAAGCCTTTGTGGGCATCGCGGCGAATCATTTCGTGGATCAGGGTCACCAGAATACGGGCACCTGACGCGCCGATCGGATGGCCAATAGCGATGGCACCGCCGTTGACGTTGATCTTACTGGTGTCCCAGCCCATTTCCTTGTTGACCGCGCAGGCTTGACCGGCAAACGCCTCGTTGATTTCCATCAGATCGAGGTCGGCGGCTTTCCAGCCTGCTTTTTTCAGGCACAGCGTGGACGCGGGCACCGGGCCCATGCCCATGATGGCAGGGTCGAGCCCGGCGGATGCGTAGCTCGCGATGCGGGCAAGTGGCGTCAGGCCCAGTTCTTTGGCCTTTTTCGCCGACATCATCAGCACACCGGCGGCACCGTCGTTGAGACCGGAGGCGTTGCCTGCGGTCACTGTGCCTGCCTTGTCGAACGCGGGGCGCAGGGCAGCG
>JANXNO010000372.1 GCA_025354075.1 Burkholderiales bacterium
GGCTCCGCGCTGGTGCCTCGTTTTCTTGAAAAAATTGGTGCGGACTTGTCGAAATTTCAACCGGATCGTATTCATCCTACAGCTGCTGCGCAACCGGGATTATTGGATACCGTGTGGCCTGCTTTGGTTAAGTTGCTGAAATGAGTGGTGCCGCCAACGCTGGAACCGCAACCGCGCTCGACGTTGAGCACTACCGCGACATCATTGATACCCGCAGCGAGGGTGAATACGTAGAAGATTTCATCCCCGGCGCGGTGAACCATCCGGTGCTCAACAACGAGGAGCGCGCCCGCGTCGGCACGTTGAACAAAGTGGCCTCCGCGTTCGAGGCCAAGCGCATGGGCGCCGCCCTGGTGTCACGCAATATCGCAAACATGCTGGAGCAGCATTTCGCCGATAAACCTCGCGATTGGGCACCGTTGATTTATTGCTGGCGCGGCGGTAAACGTTCGCGCTCGTTGACGCTGGTGCTGCGCGAAATCGGTTTCAAGGCGGTGCAGCTGGACGGCGGTTACAAAGCGTATCGGGCACGCGTCGCGCAAGAGTTAACCGAGCTGCCAAAGCGCTTCAACTACGTCACCATTTGCGGCTGCACTGGCACCGGAAAAACCGCGCTACTATTGGCGTTGCGCGATGCTGGCGCGCAGGTGATTGACCTTGAAGGGCTGGCCAATCACAAGGGCTCGTTACTCGGCGAACATGTCACCACCCCGCAGCCGACACAGAAGCGCTTCGACAGTTTGCTGTGGGCGGCGCTGCGCTCGCTTGATCCGGCGCGACCGGTGTTCGTCGAGTCCGAGAGCAAGAAGATTGGCCTGGTGCAAATGCCTGAATCGATGCGTGAGCAAATGGCAGCGGGAGAATGTGTGTGGCTCGACGTTCCGGTTGCCGCGCGGGTAACGCATTTGCGCAGTGAGTACGAACATTTCGTGAATGATCCGGCGCTGCTGATGCAAAAGCTCACGCCGCTTAAGGCTCTGCGCGGTGGTGAAATGCTAGCGCGCTGGCAGACGCTGGCGACGGCGGGAAACATTGACGGTGTGGTCGAATCGCTGCTCATCGATCATTACGATCCGCTGTACACAACCGCGATCAAGCGTAATTATCCGAAGCTTGCAACCGCACGGCACATCGCGATCGACGCGCTGACACCGAGCGCGCTGCGTGACGCGGCGAGTGCGCTCGCGACCTCATCCTCGCTGTAGGAGCGGCTCCGCCGCGACCCGCGTAATGAACGCAAGCCTGGGTCGCGGCAGAGCCGCTCCTACAGCTGTTGAACGCGTAAAATGGTAATAACTTTTTACTAAAAGCCCCACTGTGGTTGGGCACAGAGCTGATAAATGCTAATAATCAACTTTCGATTAAAACCGTCGCGCAGTCCAATA
>JANXNO010000386.1 GCA_025354075.1 Burkholderiales bacterium
TAACGCGCCCAAACGACCGATGGGGACAGCGTCAATCTGCCAAAGACAAACTATCGTTGCACCGCCGCCCAAGCCGCCCCCGCCTGCCGCATCAAACTAGGATGCAGAACCCCCAGCCTCGGTGTCTGCCCATGCGGTGCCGCTGGCGGAACCTTGAACCATTCTTCGTTGTACGGTAGCTCCACAGTTTGCTTGAAGCTGAATTTGGTGGAGTAGCTGAGTCCGGCCAGTTTGTAGGCGGCCCGATACACTGAGGCTATGAGAAATTCGCCTGTGAGCAAGCGATCTGTTTTTTGCTGGTTCCGTAGGCAATCAACACAGCGTAGCGCGGGGCGTCGTCGTCGAAGACCTTGACGACGAGTGCGGGTCGCGGCTTTAGGCCGGGTTCGATCCCGCGATCCTCCGGAAAGTGGCACCAGACGATGTCGCCCGCCTCGGGGGCGGGCCACCAGCGTGTGTTCACGGGTTGGCGGCTAGAACAAGCTGGACTTGACGGATTTGCTGCGCCCTTGCGGCGCTGCCTTGCGAATAGCGCGCAACTGCGGCGCACTCAACGGCCCATCGTCGGCCTCGTATGCGGGCAGCACGTCGCGTGCGAGCTGGCGCACCGCGTAGTGCAGCACCTGCGTCTCCTTGATACCCAACGTTGTCGCGAGCCGCGAGAGGGTGTCGCGACTAACTCCAGCGTCTGAGTCGGTTGGACGAAGGCGAAACAACAATTGATCCGGACGCGTTGCCGATGTCATGACGATGCTTCGATGGTTGCGAATGACGGGGAATAATTATATATCCAATATATATCTACTTGCCAACGCCACAGACCTTAGAAGCACTCATACTTGATAACAATCAAGGGTTTCAGGTTCGCATTTCGCACATCATGTGGGACGAAGTCTTGCACTTCAGAATCGCGTCTTCAAGCACCCTCCCCCTTTTTCACATCCGCGAACTTCGCCGCCATCGTCGGATCCCTCGCGTCAATCGCTTGATCGTCACGTCCTGCGCCTGCCACCTGCAGACCCACTGCGCCCTGTGGCCACTGAGCGGCGGCCTGTGGTCGGTCAGCCGCGGGCTTGCCCGCCTTCGCGACGAATACTATCAGCGCCTTGATGCAGCCGACGCGCCACGCCAGGGCGACCTCGACGGGCGCGGCAACCTCAGCGAAAAAGAGCTACGCCGCTGGTGCGAATGGTTTGTCGGCATCTGCGAAGACCAGGTCAACTTCATGACCCGCATGTTCAGGCTTGACGGCATGAAGACCCGCATCCACGCGCTCATCAGCTTCCGCGCCGCGCACGACAAACGCATACGCCCCGAGGCCGCGCTGCCGCTCTACCACCTCTTTCTCGCCGGCCCCACCGCGCGCGGCGAGTTCCAGCAGATGACCGGGCTCGGCGAGCGCACTGCCCGCACGCTGCTATCAAACCTGATCGAAACCGGCCTAGTCACCAGCACCGGCCACGTCGCCCCGGTGCGCTTCGCGTTCCCGCTTGATGCGCTGCAGTTCTTGTTGCCCGAGCTTTACCCGGAAGCGGCTAGTCGCGAAGACTGAGCACGCAGGCAATGATGATTGAAGCGAGAGCGTGAGGCCGTAGCGCGGGCTCGACGCGCAGCGACGCCCAACGGCTGAGTTGTCAGGCTGAAAGCGGGTTGCTCTGCGACTCCACGCTACGCACTGCCGCCCACAGGTTGAACATCAAATGTGCAATGCAAGACCTGACTCTGGGTACTCCTGGAGCTTCGATTCCCGGCAGGTGGGCTAGTGCTGGTTGACCCCGACAG
>JANXNO010000481.1 GCA_025354075.1 Burkholderiales bacterium
CGCGCCCGACATGCGGCCATCAGTCACCAACGCCACCTTCAGTCCGTGGTCAAGCAACACCGACAGTGCGGGCGTGAGCTGGTGCAACTCCGGCATCCCGCACGCGCGCGGCCCCTGATTGCGCACGATGACCACGCTGTCGGCCACAAACCGGTTCGCCTTGAACGCGGTGATCACATCGATCTGCGCGTCGAACACATGCGCTGGCGCAGTGATCACGCGATGCTCAGGCGCGACTGCAGAAATCTTCACGACGGCCTGCCCGAGGTTGCCCGACATCACGCGTAATCCGCCCTCAGCGCTGAATGGCTCAGCGACGGTGCGCAGCACGGTCAAGTCTTCAGAAGTAGCGACTGGCGCGGTGTACGTCAGTCGATACGAGTCATCCGTCAACGATTGCGCGTAATGCGAAAGCCCGTGTCCCATGACGGTTTCAACGTCCTCGTGCATGAGTCTCGCAGCTAACAATTCGCGGAACAAAAATCCGGTGCCACCGACGCGGTTGAAATCGTTGACGTCCGCTTCGCCGTTGGGGTACAGCCGCGTTAACAGCGGCGTCACACGCGACAACGCATCAATGTCCGGCCACGTCAATTCAAAGCCCGCCGCGCGCGCAATCGCCACCCAATGCATCGTGTGATTGGTTGAACCGCCGGTGGCGAGCAGGGCGACGATGGCGTTCACCAATACTTTCTCGTTGACCCATTCGCCGAGGCCGCGCGGCTGCTTTGAAAGCGCTGCCATACGGGCACTCGCGGCCTTGGTTAGCAACGCGCGACGCGGGTCATTCGGCTGCACAAATGCAGCACCGGGGATCATCAACCCCATTGCTTCAAGCAACATCTGGTTGCTGTTCGCGGTGCCGTAAAACGTGCACGTGCCTTCGGTGTGATACGCAGCCATTTCCGCTTCGAGCAGCGCGGACGGTTTGATTTTTCCCTGCGCATGCAGCTTGCGGATGTTGCCTTTTTCCTTGTTCGACAAACCGCTCGGCATCGGGCCTGCGGGCACAAAGATCGACGGCAAATGGCCGAACGACAGAGCGCCGATCAGCAAGCCTGGAACAATCTTGTCGCACACGCCGAGCAGCATCGCGCCGTCGTACAAATCATGCGTCAGCGCAATCGCGGTGGACATGGCGATCACGTCGCGCGAAAACAGCGACAGCTCCATGCCCGGTTGTCCCTGCGTCACGCCGTCGCACATGGCCGGCACGCCGCCAGCGAACTGCGCAATCGCCGCATGTTTGCGTACTTCATCCTTGATCAGAGTCGGGTAATCCTGCATCGGCTGATGCGCCGACAGCACGTCGTTATAAGCCGACACAATCCCGATCATCGGCACCGGCTCAGACACCACTTTTAGCTTGTCGCCGTTCGGTAGCGCAGCAAATCCGTGCGCCTGGTTGGCCGCACTCAGGCGGCGGCGCGAGAGGCGATTTGCACGCTGTTTTTCCACAGTCGCAAGGTAAGCGGCACGCCGAACGGCGCTGCGTTCGCGAATGGATCGGGTGATGGCGGTAACCGTCACGGTCAAAGGTACGGTTTGGCCACTTTTTGAGTCATAAGTCATACATGTAGTTTTACCCCGGAGCAAAACTACATGCAACAACGAGAGCCCAAATCGCTCGACCGTCTACAATTTAAGACTAGGAAGCGTGGCCGAGCGGTTGAAGGCACCGGTCTTGAAAACCGGCGACGGGGCAACCCGTTCGTGAGTTCGAATCTCACCGCTTCCGCCAAATTCGCACTTTCTGGCCGCAATAGCTTTGGGCAACAACGCCCGTCGAGGTTGGGCACAGCAGCCCGTTCGGCCAAACGTCGACTTTTCGTTAATGAGTCCTCGCAGCCCGCATTACAAAAGCCCTGAGGCCAAAAGTTGTGACGGGAGCAGTGTTTGAATGCCGTTTCTGCACAACGCACGTCAGGTTGACGCGCACCCCCAACTAATGCATAATTCTCGGTTCCTCGACGTGGAGAGGTGGCCGAGTGGTTAATGGCAGCAGACTGTAAATCTGCCCTCTTAGAGTACGCTGGTTCGAATCCAGCCCTCTCCACCAAATTGACTATAACTAGTCATTGAGGAGCGTCTTTTCCGCCAGCCTGCCTGTGCGGGTTTTCGCAACAACGCATCGTGCAACGCTTTGTTTTTATTGGCGAAAATAGTGAAAGACACAACCTAAGCGGGTGTAGCTCAATGGTAGAGCAGAAGCCTTCCAAGCTTATGACGAGGGTTCGATTCCCTTCACCCGCTCCAATGCTTACACCGCGCCTTTATTAGTGGTTAGACGTTTGTGATCTTCCAAAAGACCCCAAACATCCGCCCATGTAGCTCAGTGGTAGAGCACTCCCTTGGTAAGGGAGAGGTCGTGCGTTCGATCCGCATCATGGGCACCAGCCTACCTTCCAGTTCTTTTTCAATCCCGCACTTTCTTCACGAGAGAAACCATGGCAAAAGCAAAGTTTGAGCGCACTAAGCCGCACGTTAACGTAGGCACGATTGGCCACGTCGATCACGGCAAGACGACATTGACCGCAGCGATCACGACCGTGCTCGCACGTAAATTTGGTGGTGAGGCCCGCGCCTACGACCAGATTGACGCTGCTCCTGAAGAAAAGGCCCGCGGCATCACCATTAACACCGCCCACGTGGAGTACGAGACGGCGAACCGTCACTACGCCCACGTGGACTGCCCGGGCCATGCCGACTACGTCAAAAACATGATTACTGGTGCCGCCCAGATGGACGGTGCCATTCTCGTTTGTTCAGCCGCTGACGGCCCCATGCCACAAACGCGTGAACACATTCTCTTGAGCCGTCAGGTCGGTGTACCGTATATCGTCGTATTCCTCAACAAATGCGACATGGTCGACGACGCAGAACTGTTAGAGCTCGTAGAAATGGAAGTCCGTGAACTTCTATCTAAATACGACTTCCCAGGCGACGACATCCCAATCATCAAAGGCAGCGCCAAGTTAGCCCTTGAAGGCGACAAATCCGAAATGGGTGAGCCGTGCATCGAACGTCTCGCAGAAGCGCTCGACACCTACATCCCCATGCCGATGCGCGCCGTGGACGGCGCCTTCCTCATGCCCGTAGAAGACGTGTTCTCCATCTCCGGTCGCGGCACGGTTGTGACCGGTCGCATCGAGCGCGGCATCGTCAAAGTGGGCGAAGAGATCGAAATCATCGGCCTCAAGCCGACGCTCAAGACCATCTGCACCGGTGTAGAGATGTTCCGCAAACTGCTCGACCAAGGTCAAGCGGGCGACAACGTCGGCATCCTGCTGCGCGGCACCAAGCGTGAAGAAGTTGAGCGTGGTCAAGTATTGGCCAAACCGGGTTCGATCACCCCGCACACGGATTTCGAATGTGAAATCTACGTG
>JANXNO010000491.1 GCA_025354075.1 Burkholderiales bacterium
CACCGGCATCGGCGGCATCGGGCAGTTTTTCGCTTCGTCCTGACCGGCTGATTCGGTGAGCGTTGCGGCGGGGAGGCTGTCGCCAATTTTGATGGTCATGAGAAATCCTTGGGTGGTTTTGTAGGAGCGGCTTCGCCGCGACCTGGGTTGCAATGCTTGCTGTGGGTCGCGGCAGAGCCGCTCCTACATCGCAAAGTAAGCGAAAATTATCGTCGATATGCATGACCTTTCTCAATACAGTGCCTTTGCGGCGCATCTGGCCGACCTCGCGCGACCGATTGCCAAACGCTATTTCCGCTCCGATCTTAGGGTCATCGACAAACCGGACGCGACGCCGGTCACGCTCGCCGACATGGAAATCGAGACACGAATTCGCGAGGAGATCGCGCACGTTTACCCGATGCACGGCGTGCTCGGCGAAGAGCACGCTGACACCAATCTTGACGCCGAATGGGTGTGGGTGATCGACCCGATTGACGGCACCAAGGCGTTCACCTGCGGCAAGCCGCAGTTTGGCACGCTGGTCGCGCTGACGCATCGCGGCGAGCCGGTGATCGGCGTGATTGATCAGCCGATTACTGATGAGCGGTGGACAGGTGTCAAAGGCAACGGAGCCACGTTCAATGGTGCAGCGACACGCGCGAGCCGCGTGCGCAAACCGCTGGCGGAAACCATTTTGCTGATCACTGCGCCGGAGCAGTTCACCGGGCCGGGCGTAGCCGCGTTCGCTCGGCTGAAGGCCGCGTGCAAGGGTGTGTATTACGGCGGTGATTGCTACAACTACGCGTTGATTGCGTCTGGTCACGTTGACCTGGTGGTTGAGATGGGGCTCAAGACCGTGGACTTCGCCGCGCTGGTGAATCCGATTGTTGAAGCGGGTGGTGTGGCTTGTGATTGGGCGGGTCGTTCGCTCAACCTGAAGAGCGACGGGACGATTGTGGCCGCGGCGGATCAGGCGTTGGCCGATGAAGTGCTGGCCGTGCTCGCTGGATGATTCGTAACCCGCTCTTCCGCGCGCTCGTCGAACGCGAAATCAAAAACCGCTTTCTCGGCGGCGCACTGTCGCCCGTGTGGTGGCTGGCGCAACCGTTGCTGTCGCTCGGCGTGTACGCGCTGGTGTTCGGCCTGTTCATGCGGGCGGCGGTGCCCGCACGTTACGGCGATAGTTTCGTCGCATACCTCGCGGTTGGGCTATGGCCGTGGCTGGCGTTTGCGGAGAGCGTGACGCGTAGCGCGACCAGCCTCATCGCGCAAGCATCATTAATTACAAAAACCGCATTGCCGCGCGCCTTTGTGCCGCTGTCGACGGTGATCGTGACATTCGCATTGAACTGGCTCGCGCTCGCGGTGATCGTGGTGCTGTTCAAGGTGCTGGGGTTCTCGATGCATGTGGGCGGCATATTGTTTTCGCTGCCAGCATGGATCGCGCTGTTTCTCACGGCGCTCGGTCTCGCTTGGATCGTGTCGGCGGCGCAGGTGTTGGTGCGCGATATCGACGGCATGCTCGGGCCGCTGTTCATGTTGCTTTCGTTCGTATGCGGCATTCAGTACGGACTGGAATCGATCCCCGCTGCCTGGCGCGACATCGTGCTGGCGAACCCGTTCACGCAGGTGATCGAGCGCATGCACGACACCTATCTTGCGGGCGTTGGTTTTGCCATCGTTGATGCATATCTCGTGGCGGGCGCAGCGTTGATTGCGTGGCTCGGTTACGCGTTGTTCAAGCGTGTCGCGCCGCATGTGGACGATTACCTATGAGCGAAATCCTGCTCGCTATCGACCACGTCAGCAAAACCTTCCCGCGCATCGGGCGACATGGCGCAGGCTTGGGCGCGTTGTGGCGCGTGGCAATGGCAAAGCCCTTGACCGAAGGATTCAACGCGCTGAAAGACATTCATTTCAGCGTCCGGCGCGGTGAATCGTTTGCGTTGGTTGGTGAGAACGGCGCGGGCAAATCGACGCTGCTGAAAATCATCGCGGGCGTCTTGCAACCGAGTCAGGGCAGCGTCGCGCGAACCGGAACCGTTGGTGCGTTGCTCGAACTCGGCGCAGGTTTTCATCCCGAATATTCAGGCCGTGAAAACCTCAAGCTGGCCGCTGCGTTGCAAGGGCTCGTCGGCCCGGCGTATGAAGGGAAGCTCGACGAAATTGTCAGTTTTGCCGACATCGGCGAACACATTGACGCGCCGATCAAAACCTACTCGTCAGGCATGGTGGTGCGCCTCGGTTTTGCGCTGGTCACGGCGTTGAAACCGGATTTGCTGATCACCGACGAAGTGCTCGCGGTGGGCGACGAATCGTTTCAGAATAAATGCATCACCTGGATGGAGCGCTACCTCGCCGAAGGCGGCACGCTGCTGCTGGTTTCGCATTCGCTGTATCACGTCAAAAAGCTCACGCAGCGCGCAGTGTGGCTCGATCACGGTGCGATGCGCATGATCGGCAGCGCGAACGACGTGGCCATCGCGTATCAGGCGTTTCATGAGGCGAAGCAGGCGGGCGCGAAGCAGGTGACCGCGGCGACCGACGAGTCCGTTTTGGGGCAATATGCGGTCACGAATTTGCAAATTGAGCACAGCGATGCGGATGGTTTGACCGTTCATGGCGCACTCAAAAGTCGCGACGGTCGGCGTCCGCACGTGGCGCTTGGCATCATTCGAATGGATGGCACGCCGGTGTACGGCACCACGTCCGAAATCGATCAAACCCAGTTGCAAGACGACGGCACAGGCAAGTTCAAGTTTGCGCTCACTTTCTCTGATTGGCGCTTGCTGCCTGGCGCGTACAAGCTTCGCGCCCACGCGCTTGACCCGGAAGGCATGCGTTTGTACGACACCGTGGAGCGCGATTTCACGGTGTCGGGCGATTCGCGTGAGCAGGGTTTGGTGCGATTGCCGCACGTTTGGGACGCGCCGCATCGGCTATGACTTTTTTCTGAAAACCCCGTTACAAATGGGCTTAGCGGCATAAAACGCATAAAGTCGATAAATGGCATAAACAGCAGCTATGCCCACGTTGAATGGTGACTACAGCAAAAAGCCGTTACCAAAACCCGAGTTAATCGTGTCAACTTTCACACATTTGTGCATTGCACCAAAACGTTCTAGCTGACTATAATCGTGGGCTTTGTTGGATTGGCATTACGCAATTGAGCCAACTACAAGAAACTACATAAACCCGGAAGTGCCGCAACATCAGCACACACCGTGATGGAAATCTCTTTTAGTTTGCGCCCATGTTGAGTGAAATCAGTCTGCAAAACCCGGCCATTGTCCGCATGCTGTATTGGCAGTTGGGCATCACCGCCGGGTTCGCTGTGATCGCAGGGTTCATCTCGGGGGAGCATGGAGCGGTGTCCGCCATTCTGGGTGGTTTGACCAACGTTTTCGCCTCGCTGATCTATGTGTTCGTAGCAAATTTTGGTTTGATCCACTCGACGGGTGCGGGCTTATGGCCGATTCTGCGGGCGGAAATCGTGAAACTTGTGTTCATCGCAGTTCAGCTCGGTGTAATCATAAAGTTCTACGATGCGCTGGTTATCCCGGCGATGTTTACGACATTTTTAGTGACGTTGTTGGCATGGCGGGCAGCTTTGTTTGCTCGCAGTAACGACGGCACGAAACAAAACACCTGACTCGCAAGACGTAAAAGCACGAGAACACTATGTCCGAAGCCAGCACCGCAGCTCAATCGCCCACCGAGTACATCCAGCACCACCTGACTAATCTCGTCAGCCGCGTCCGTATTGGTGAAGACACGTGGACGTTGCACGTCGACACAGTGGTCACCTCGATGTTGCTCGGCCTGTTCGCGTTCGGCATGCTGTACATGATCTCGCGTAAGGTCACCACCGGCGTGCCCGGCAAGGCGCAAGCGTTCTTCGAACTGCTTTACGACTTTGTTGATACACAGGTCAAAGACATCTTCACTCACGGTGACCGCAAGTTTGTCGTCGGTTTGTCGCTCACGATTTTCGTGTGGGTGATCATGATGAACGCGATGGACTTTCTGCCGATCGACTGGTTCGCGGCAGGCATGCATTTCATCGGCTTCGAGCACTGGAAGCCGGTGCCCACCAGCGACATGAACACCACGCTGGCACTGTCGTTGTCGGTCATCGGCATGGTCATCTTCTTCAGCATCAAGGCCAAGGGCTTCGGTGGCTATGCGCACGAGTTGTTCTGCACGCCGTTTTCGGCCAACAACATCGTTGGCATCATCATTCTCGCGCCGTTCAACTTCCTGTTTCAGTTGATCGAGCTCGTGTCCAAGCCGCTTTCGCTCGCATTGCGGTTGTACGGCAACATGTACGCCGGTGAAATCATCTTTTTGTTGATCGGCATGCTCAGTTTCATTGGCGTCGGCGGTGCAATCGTTGGCGGTCTGCTGCACGCAGGTTGGGCGATCTTCCACATTCTGATTGTTGCTCTGCAAGCGTTTATCTTCATGATGTTGACCGCCGTGTATCTCGCGATGGCGCACGAACATCACTAATCTGTTTTGTTACTTTAGTTACTTCACTTTCGATACTGTCACTTTTTACATTTAGGAAAAATCATGGAAGCTCTCCAAAAAATCGCAATTCTGGCCTCTGTTCAGGGCTACACCGCCATCGCTATTGGTTTGATCGTTGGCCTCGGCGCTATCGGTGCCTGTATCGGTGTGGGCATCATGTGCTCGAAGTTTCTTGAGTCCGCTGCTCGTCAGCCAGAGCTGATCCCCCAGCTCCAGGGCAAAGTGTTCCTGTTGCTCGGCCTGATCGACGCATCGTTCATTATTGCTGTCGGTATCGCTCTGTTGCTCGCCTTCGCGAATCCGTTGCTCGGCGTACTCAAGTAGTCCCGAACGATTTCGCTTAAACGAATTCCAGAAAGGTCGACGTCGTGGGTATCAACCTAATGACTCTGCTGCTGCAAGCGATCGGTTTCGGCATCTTCATCCTGTTTACGGTGAAGTTTGTGCTGCCGCCGCTAGCCACAGCCATTGAAACCCGTCGCCGCCAGATCGCCGACGGTCTTGCCGAAGCCGAAAAAGGCAAGGCCTCGCTCGCCACCGCGCAAAAAGAAGTCGACAAACTCATCGCTGAGGCAAAAGCCAAAGCCACCGAGATCGTCGCCCTCGCTGAAAAGCAGCGCACCGCCACCATCGAAGCGTCCAAGGGCGAGGCGAAAGTAGCGGGCGAACGTGAAAAGCAGATGGCTTCGGACGAAATCGCTCAGTTGTCGGTGAAAGCAAAAGAAGAGCTGCGCGACCGCGTCGCTGATCTCGCCATCGCAGGTGCTCAACGCATCCTGTCGCGCGAAATCAACCCGCAAGTGCATGCTGAACTGCTCAACCAATTGAAGGCCGAGCTGTAACCATGGCTGAACTCGCCACCATCGCCCGTCCGTACGCAGAGGCCGCATTCGCCCTTGCGCGCGAGGGCGGCGCGTTGCCGAAGTGGGCCGACACGATGGCGACACTCGCCTCGGTGACAGCCGACGCGAAAGTATCTGCCGCCGTCGACAACCCGAAGCTCTCGGTTGAACAAAAGCAGTCGATGTTCGCAACGTTGCTCGGGGACAAACTCGACGCGGGCACCACCAGCTTCATCAACGTGCTGCTCGATGCAGATCGCGTCAAGCTGTTGCCGCAAATCAACGAGCACTTTCAGGCATTGAAGCGCGACAACGATAACGTGGCTCGCGCCACCATCGTGTCGGCATTTCCTCTGACTGAGCAGCAACGTGATGAGCTGAAAGGCGCGTTAGCCCGTCGCTACGGTCGTCAGATCGAAGCGATTGAAGAAGTCGATGCAACGCTCCTCGGCGGTGCCAAGATCATCGTCGGCGACCAAGTGATTGATCGCACCGTGGTCGGCCAATTGAACAAGATGTCACGCCAGATCAAAGCCTAAGCTTCGATCTCGCCATTACACGACAACACGACAAAAACCAAACAAAACACTCCGGCTCTGGAGAAAAGTAATGAATCTAAATCCCTCTGAAATCAGCGAACTGATTAAAGCCAAGATCGCGAATCTCGATGTTGGCAGCGAAGTGCGGACCCAGGGCACGGTGGTCTCGGTGACCGACGGTATCTGCCGCGTGCATGGCCTTGCTGACGTCATGCAAGGTGAAATGCTTGAGTTTCCCGGCAACACGTTCGGCCTCGCGCTGAACCTGGAGCGTGACTCGGTCGGTGCCGTTATTCTTGGTAACTACGAGCACATCTCTGAAGGCGACATCGTGAAATCCACGGGCCGCATTCTGTCGGTGCCAGTCGGTCGCGAATTGATTGGCCGTGTGGTTAACGCGCTC
>JANXNO010000524.1 GCA_025354075.1 Burkholderiales bacterium
GGTTGGCCGATGTGCAGCCCGACTTTCTGGGACGTGCCTACGAATATCTGTTGCGCAAGTTTGCGGAAGGCTCGGGACAAAGCGCTGGCGAATTCTTCACGCCGACCGAAGTCGGCCTCATGATGGCGCACATCCTGCGTCCCCGCCCCGGTGAAACCTGCCACGACTACGCGTGCGGTTCGGGCGGGCTGCTCATCAAGCTGCAACTCGTCTCCCGCGAGTTAGACCCGATGGCCAAAGTGCCGCTCAAGCTCTTCGGTCAGGAGCTGGAAGCACAGAGCTA
Organism: Burkholderiales bacterium; assembly: GCA_025354075.1. Classification (GTDB taxonomy): domain Bacteria; phylum Pseudomonadota; class Gammaproteobacteria; order Burkholderiales; family Casimicrobiaceae; genus Casimicrobium. The sequence continues at coordinate 284 of JANXNO010000524.1, forward strand.
CGCGGTGGCCCACATGAACGCGAAGATTCACGACATGGACATTGAGCTGGCCCGTGGCAACAGCATGTTGAACCCCAAGTTCCGCAGTAACGATGGCCGTATGCAGCGCTTTGATGTCGTGATCGCCAACCCCATGTGGAACCAGCCCTTTGATGCCGACACCACGTTCGCTAACGACCCCTACGACCGCTTTCGCACCAGCGGCGGCATCACCAGCGGCAAGGGCGATTGGGCGTGGCTGCAAAACACCCTCGCCTGCCTGAATGATCATGGGCGCGCCGCCGTGGTGCTCGACACCGGGGCTGCCACGCGCGGCTCTGGCTCAAAAAACGAAGACAAAGAGAGAAACATCCGCAAATGGTTTGTCGATCACGACCTGATCGACGGCGTAATCCTGCTGCCGGACAACCTCTTCTACAACACCACCGCTGCCGGCATCATCGTGGTGATCAACAAACGCAAACCAGCCGCCCGACAAGGCCGCATCGTGCTGCTCAACGCCAGCAAGCGCTTCAAGAAAGGCAAACCCAAGAACTACCTGCCCGAGGAAGACATTCGGCCGCTGGCGGCACTATTTTTGAAGGGCGAGGCTGCGAACGGCGAGGTGGCTGTCATCACGCGCGAGCAGGCGGCGGAGGCGGATTACAACTTGAGTCCGAGTCGGTGGGTAGAGCAAGCGGATGATGCAATTCATCGAACGGTTAAAGCCATTCTTGCCGACCTGCATCGCCTGAGTGAAACAACCTCCCAAATCGACCGCCAACTGTTGGCAGTGCTGAGCGGCCTGTGAATACAGCACTGTGGCCGACACAAACTATCGGCGACCTTTTCGAGATCGGCGCTGGCAAGACTATGTCTGCCAAGGCACGCGAAGGGCAAGATCGCAAGCCATTCTTGCGAACCTCCAATGTGCTTTGGGACGAGATCGATCTGTCCGTCGTTGACGAAATGGCAATAACGGACGAAGAGTTGCGCAGCAAATCACTGGCCCCCGGTGACCTGCTGGTCTGCGAGGGCGGAGACATTGGGCGCGCCGCGATATGGACAGGACAGCGCGAAATCATGTCGTACCAAAATCATCTGCACCGCCTGCGACCGAAAACGAAACTCACCGACTCGCGGTTCTACGTCTATTTCCTCCATTGCGGTTTCACGCAACTCGGAATTTTCGAAGGTGCAGGCAACAAGACAACGATTCCGAATTTATCCAAGAACAGGCTGGCCGTACTAGAGGTCCCTGTTCCCCCGCTTCGGGAGCAACAGGCCATCACCTTACTACTGGGCACAGTACGCAGTGGCGTCAAAGCCCACGCTCACGCGCACCAGCTAGCGCAGGAACTGAAAGCGGCGACCATGACCGAACTGTTCACTCGCGGCCTGCGCGGCGAGGCGCAGAAGGAAACTGAGATTGGGTGGGTGCCGGAGAGTTGGAAAATTGTTCGTTTAGGTGATCTGGGCCGAATAGGTAACGGATCTACCCCAAAGCGTTCGATACCCGCCTACTGGACTGATGGAACGTATCCGTGGCTGACGAGCGCGAAGATGTACGACCGTGACATTATCCGCGCAGACCAGTTCGTTACTGCCACTGCGCTGGCCGAATGTCACCTACCCAAAGTCCAACCCGGAGCCCTACTCATGGCGATCACAGGGCAGGGCAAAACACTGGGGCACTGCGCCGTGTTGCGAGTCGAGGCGACGGTCAGCCAACATGTCGCATATGTCCAGACTGACGCGACACGCGCCAACCCCGGCTTTGTGCGCGGCTATCTCGAAACCCAGTATGACTACTTACGACAGATTGGCGCTGGCGGCGGTAGCACCAAAGGCGCATTGACTTGCGCTTTTCTGCGTAGCTTGCCCATACCCATCCCGTCACTGCAAGAGCAAAACGAAATGGTCGAGGTGCTCGACGCCATCGACCGCAAGATCGCGCTGCATCAACAAAAACGTGCCGTTCTCGAAGCGCTGTTCAAAGCCCTGCTGCACAAGCTGATGACGGGCGAGATTGACGTAAACGACTTGGATTTGACGGCCTTGACAGCCTTGAGCACTGAACCCGAAGGGAGCTGCGCATGAAGAAGGAACTCATCCACAAGCGGCACAAGAGTTTTGAGCAGTGCGCTCACGAAAACGCGGGGGTGGAATACTGGCTGGCGCGCGAGCTGCAAGTGTTGCTGGGCTACGCGCAGTGGCGCAGCTTTGAGCAGGTCATCGAACGCGCACAGATCGCCTGTCAGAACGCCGGGCAACCCGTGACGGATCATTTTGCGGACGTCAGCAAAATGATCGAACTGGGCAAGACCGCTGAGCGCGACGTCGGCGACATTGCCCTGACGCGCTACGCCTGCTACCTGATCGCGCAGAACGGCGACCCGCGTAAAGATGCCATTGCGTTTGCCATGACCTACTTCGCAGTGCAGACGCGCAAGCAGGAGCTGATCGAGGCGCGCCTCGCCGAGACGGAGCGGCTACAAGCCCGCGACAAGCTCACGCTGTCGCAGAAAGAGCTCTCGGGCGTGCTGTTTGAGCGCGGAATCGATAGCGTGGGTTTCAGCCGCATTCTGAGCAAGGGCGACGCGGCTTTGTTTGGTGGCAAGACCACACAAACCATGAAAACGCGCTTGGCAGTACCCGACAATCGACCGCTGGCTGACTTCCTGCCGACCATCACGATCAAGGCGAAGGACTTCGCCAACGAGATCACCAACACGCAGGTGAAGCAGCAAGACTTGCGCGGCGAGACCAGCATCACCACAGAGCATGTGAAAAACAATCGCGACGTGCGAAAACTGCTCACCGATCGCGACATTGTGCCGGAGCAATTGCCGCCTGCAGAAGACGCGAAGAAGCTGGAACGCCGCCTGAAATCTGAGGAAAAGAAACTGCCACGGCAAACGCGAAAACTGGGCGGCAAGCCGTGAGCTCACTGAACGCATTGAAAATTAGCGAAGCCGGTTGCGCGCAGTGGCCGATGGTCGAGCATGCGGTGGAGATCGGCTGGCAACCGCTGAAACCACAAGAGGCGGTGTATTTGCGTGGCGGTGAGGCGGGTAACTTTCTGCGCGGCGCACTGGCGCGAAAGCTCGCGGAGTTCAACCCGTGGCTGGGCGAGGACGGGGTGCGCGACGTAATTGACGCGCTGGAGGCGTTG
>JANXNO010000525.1 GCA_025354075.1 Burkholderiales bacterium
TCACTATGTGTTCCTGCGCGCGCTGCGGACGCTCGGCATCGGCCTGCCGCAGCCCGACGAAGAGGCTTATTTGCATTGCTGGAATGTGGTGGGTTTTGTGCTCGGCATTGAGCCGCGCTGGATGCCTTCCACCTACGCTGACGCTGAAAAGTTGTTCCTCGAAATTCAGACGCACTGCCTTGCCGATCACGTGTATCCGGGCGGCACTGATGCACGTCCAGCATTGGGTGGTGCGCTGATTGATTACCTGCGATTGTCCATACCGTTTAAGCTCCTCAGGCCCTTTCCCGCATTGTTTACGCGCTATTTGTGCGGCAACAAAGTCGCCGACGCGCTGGGACTCACCGAAACTCAGTCGCGCCTTTCGAGAATTTTGTTTGCGACGATGATGGGGATAGTTCGCCTGATTGACAGCGTGGGTCGGCGCTTTGTGCCGCAGTTCTCGCTGTCGCGCATGTTTTCGCGCGTGGTCGGCTACCACGTGCTCACCCGCTTCCTGATGGATCAAACGCGTCCGCTGAAACTGCCCACCCATTTGCTGGGCCAAATAGAAGCGACGGTGGGTGCATGGGACGACGACCCCAAGGCACCCAGTTGGCTTAACCATCTCGAAGACCGAATGACCGTGCACGGCACCTGGCATGGCATCGCCCGCTGATCGCACGCGGCTCGGTCTGCGGCTGGCGCTCGCTGTGCTCATAGCGGCGGTATGGGCTGGCGTGTGTCAGGCCGCGGTGCCCGAGATGTCTTCAAGGCTGCTGCTCACATCTGCTAAACCCGTACACGAAGCGTGGCCGAACGTTACGGTGTTCACCGAAAGACAAAACCCGCTGACACTCGCGGATGCGGTCGCTGCCATTGGCGAATTTGAGCGGCCCGAAACGAGTTACGCGACGCTCGGCGTGCGACCGCAGGCCACGTGGTTGCGGGTGCCGTTCACCGTGCAAGCGGTTGACGGTATAAACCCGCAACCGTGGGTGATGAACATTGACTACCCGCCGCTTAACCGCATTGATGCATATGTCACGCGCAGCGGACGAGAGGTGCAACGCGCAGAGCTCGGCAGTCTGCGCAGCTTCGCTTCAAGGCCGCTGCTCAGCCGGTCGCACGCGATGCCGCTCGAACTTGCGCCCGGCGACTACGACCTGATGCTGCGTGTTGAGAGCCGTGGCGCGATGATTCTGCCTGTGGAGTTCATGCAGCCCAGCGCGTTCCACCGCGCAGCCATGTCGGAGCAGATGTTGCGAGGCATTCAGGTCGGGCTGTTTATCTGCATGTTGATGTACAGCCTTGCGCAGTGGGTTGCTACGCGGGAACGCTTGTTCCTCAAGTACGCGCTGCTGGTGACCGGGTCATTCATGTTTGCGTTGCTGCTATCGGGTGTCGGCGCGCAGTGGGTGTGGCGCGACAGCTTCTGGTTTGAGCGACATATGGCGGGCATCGGCGCGCTGGTTGCGGTCGGCGGTACGTTTCTGTTTCTCGGCGACGTCTTGGCCAGGCGTTATGCGGCACCCGGCGCGCGTGCAGATCGTTTTCCGCTGCTGATGAACAGCGGCGCAGCACTCTGCGGCGTGTTGCTCTTCGTCTATTGCCTGGATCTATTCAACACCGCACTACTCACCGCAATCATTGTGCTGCTCGGCCCACTGCCGCTGATTCTGAGCCTGCCGCGCTTTCTTTCAAAGGTGGCCAAAGGCGACGTCATCGGCCGCTACCTGCTGCTCGCCTTCACGTTTTATGTGGCCACCGTGATCGTTACGACCACCACGATTCGCGGCAAGCTGCCAGCGAATGTGTGGACACTGCATTCACTGACCTTCGGCGAAATGTGTCACATCTTCGCCTTTACGCTGGTTCTGATCTCGCGCGCTCGCGAACTGCGGCTGGCTGGAGAGTCTGCGCGCACGGAACACGAAGTCATGCGCTCGATGGCCTACACCGATCCGCTCACCGGACTGCCTAATCGCCGCAGTATGAGCGACGCTTTAGCGCTGGCGCTGATTGGCGCAACGCCGCAGCGCATGCTTGCGGTGTACCTGATCGATGTCGATGAATTCAAGCGCGTCAACGACACCTACGGCCATGACTCCGGCGATGAACTATTGATCGAAGTTACCCGTCGCCTGCGCGTCGCCGTGCGCAGTCACGATACGGTGGCTCGCCTGGGCGGAGACGAATTCGTGGTGCTCGCCGAAGGCGTGCGCAGTGTTGATGAAGCGAACGATCTGGGCCATCAGTTGCTCGCGCTGTTCGACGCGCCGATCAAGCTCAGCAAGGCCGAAGTAAAAATCGGCCTCACGGTTGGCTACGCGCTAGCGCCGCTTGACACCAGGGAAGTAGCAGCGATTTTGAAGCTGGCAGACACGGCGATGTATGAGGGAAAACAAGGCGGCAAACGCTGCGTGCGACAGTACCACGCTTGACCTCAACTTAGCGCAAATACGCGCGCGGCTCGACCAGCACAAACCCCGGCGTGGTGCGCACAAAGTCGCGCAACAAATAGTTGTGCCCCGCGCCGTAAAGCACCACGACGCGGTCTCCCAGCTGCGCAATTTTCATGAGCTTGGCGTGAATTTTTGCGTTGCGCAGATACCAGGCTGCGTTTAATTCCGCGCCTGCCCAATCGTTGCCGCGACCGAGGACAAGCGCCGAAATGTAGTGCGATTGATTGCGCATAATCGCCGCTGGATCGTTCAACTCAGCGAGTATTTTAGATACCGTTAATCGCGGTTGCATCGCCGCTTGAGACGCGCCTTCAGCCGCCCACTTGGCTTTCAGTAACGCTAGGTCGACTTCCTGACCATTGGCCTTGGCTGAAGCCTCCACTTTGTCAAACGGAAAATAGTCCACCGTCTCGCTCTGCTCGTCAATTGCAAACACGGTGCGGTGCTTCAAGCGATGCGCCAGTCGAAAACCAATTTGTACGATTTCGTTACGGTCTTTCAGCAAAGCGGTGGGTGTGAATTTTTCATATTCCGCAATGGCAAACGTGTGTGGCTTCGGCACCATTTCAACGGCCACTTTGGTGGGCGCAAATTTGACCAACTGCTTAGTCAGCACAGCGAGCTCTCGCTGACGTTTAGGCAAGGTCACGTCATCGACCGCCACTTCACCTGATCTAGGCCCGGATTGCCCATGTGATAACTACCGAGAATCATCACTTGAATAGAGGCGGGCTTGGCAGTGTTGCGCGCGATAGCGTCCGCTGCGTACGCCGAAGACTGACCCAGAAACGCCCCTGCAATCAGCGCGACAAGGCAACGGAGTTGAAGCGTCAGAAAAATTGCTTTGGACATCATGCGGTGAAGTGATTTTCATGAGCGCAAGGCTAATACAGTCTGGGCGCTATAACAGCAACGCTTCATGCAAAAGGAATCGCAAAGCTCAGAACGAACGGGGTGTACTTAGACGCGCACTGAACCGGCTCTTTGACATTGAGCGCGGCTAATTTCGGGATCGAAACCCGCGCCAAATCGAGTAATTCGCGATAAAGCTCAACGCTAATACTTTTGTAGCCGACGGCCTCTGCTGCGGCTAACGCGGAGCCTGAACCCGCAGATGGATCAAGCACGACTCCCGTGCCCAAAGGCAGCACGCCGCGCACCCGTTGGCGCATGAACGCCTGAGGCTTTAAGCTGGGAAGCGGCGCTATAGAGCGCTCCGCAGGACGCGTCGGTGACGACACAATCACGTCCCCAAAGCGTCGGTCTGCACATGGGCACCGAAAGCCTCCCGTGACCCACAGCCGCAAATTGTCTTGAACACGTCCACTGATCGGTTTGCGAAACACGGGCCAAGGCTCCCACATGGATATTGGCAAGACGCTTTCGTCGGAGAACTCAACGTGCGCGGCCTTCGGTCGGTCACCGCCGCGTGTCATCATCACGAGGCTCGCAAGTTCTCCGCGCAGCGCTAGCCTGGCGCGCGCCATTGCGCCCGATAATTTCCGCGACAGAGGCCCCCCAGGATGCGCCGACAGCACCGACATGATTGCGCCTGTGACTTGGCCCGGACGACGCTTGTCTTAAATATATGTACTCGCGAAACTTTGATTGACCCATGATTTAGGCGCCTGGACGTCTTTTTTGCCATCGTACGGGTCGCTTGCGTCGTTGCGATTCAAGTCGAACTTGACGGCGATTGATGCGGTTGCGCGACCTGATCGAGCCATGACACGACAAAGTCTGCGCTTTGGGCATTGGCAGAACGTAAACAGTGGGGAATCTGCCGACGCATCAGCTTTTTCCAGAAAACACCGTTATGAATGGGCTAAGATGCTCTTCTTCGTGAAAGTCGACTATTTGCAATTTGGCGCATAGCCCACGCGGGTAATACGATGCACGCAAAAGCTGATCTAAAAAAACAGACTGTCGCAACAATATCTCTCTTGTAAAACGCTTCCCGCATAGCCACGCCTCGCCTCTCCGCTTCACTGTTACAATTTAAGGCTTTGTTTCATAAGCGTTTTTTCGGGTTTTGGGTGGTTGGTTATTTGTGGTGAAACTTCTTTTGCCGCCCACGCACTTAAGTTGTTCCCGACTTGCCGCTTGCCTAACCTTTCGGAGAATCACAATGGCCATCGAACGTACCTTTTCCATCATTAAGCCTGACGCAGTTGCCAAGAACGCTATCGGTGCCATTGTTGGCCGCTTTGAAGCCGCTGGCCTCAAGGTCATCGCTTCGCGTATGGCGCACCTGTCGCAGGCCGAGGCCGAAGGCTTCTACGCCGTACACAGCGCGCGTCCATTCTTTAAGGATCTGGTTTCGTTCATGATCTCTGGCCCAGTCGTGCTGCAAGTACTTGAAGGCGAAGGCGCAATACTTAAAAATCGTGACCTGATGGGTGCCACCGATCCCAAGAAAGCCGCGCCCGGCACCATCCGCGCTGACTTCGCTGATTCAATCGATGCCAACGCCGTTCATGGCTCTGACGCTGTTGAAACCGCCGCTCAGGAAATCGCTTACTTCTTCCCGGCAAGTCAGGTTTTCGGCGCTAAGTAAGCCGACAAACCGCGCGCATGAACTTCAATTTGAAGTGTCCACAAATCTTCAAAATCTTCTAGAGCTGAACCAGCCCGCGCTGGCGGCTTTTTTCGCGCAGGTCGGCGAGAAGCCGTCCAGCGTGAAGATGCGCGCGAAACAAACTCTCAAGTGGCTGCATCAATCGCAAGTCACTGATTTTTCGGCGATGACCGACATCGCGAAAGGCACGCGCGAAACGCTCGCCGCCCATGCCGAAATCCGCGACCTCACGGTCATCCGCGATTCCACCGCCTCGGACGGCACCCGCAAATGGCTGTTCGACGTGGGCAGCAGCGCGGTTGACGCCGTATTCATCCCGGAAGAAGGTCGCGGCACACTTTGCATCTCTTCGCAGGCCGGCTGCGCGCTCGACTGCGCGTTTTGCTCGACGGGCAAACAGGGATTCAACCGCAACCTGTCCACCGCCGAAATCATCGGCCAACTGCGCTACGCCGACCTCACGCTCAAGGCCGATTTGGGCATTGTGGGCCGCACATTGGACGGCGTGCAACCGGTCACCAACGTGGTGATGATGGGCATGGGCGAACCGCTGGCGAACTTCGAGGCGGTCGTGCCCGCGCTGGAACTGATGCTTGACGACAATGCGTACGGCCTGTCGCGTCGCCGTGTGACAGTGTCCACGTCCGGTCTGGTGCCGCAAATTGATGAGCTGGCTAAACGCTCCCCGGTCGCACTCGCGGTGAGCCTGCATGCACCGACCGACGCGCTGCGCGACGTGTTGGTGCCAATCAACAAGCGCTACCCGATTTCCGAGCTGCTCGCCTCCTGCAACCGCTATCTTGAATTTGCGCCACGCGATTTCATTACCTTCGAATACGTGATGCTCGACGGCGTAAACGACCAGATGGAGCATGCCGAAGCGCTGATCAAAATTGCGCGACAAGTGCCGTGCAAACTGAATCTGATTCCGTTCAATCCGTTCCCGAATTCTGAATTCAAAAAGTCGCCACGCGAGCAAATCCTCGCTTTCCAGCGCCGCTTGTCGGACGCCGGGATTGTGACTACGATTCGTAAAACGCGTGGCGACGATATTGACGCGGCGTGCGGGCAATTGGCGGGGCAAATAAAAGATAGAACGCGCCGGACAATTGCCATCCATGCTGCGAGAATGGCGAATACTTTGGGAGAAGACGCGTGACACTTTCGACAAATTTTCGGGCTATCAAGGCGCTCTGCGCGTTGTTCGCTGCGGCGTCCATGCTCTCCGGCTGCGCTGGCCTCAGCAACCGCGACAAGCCCGACGAGAACTCGCAGTCCGCCACCGAAGACCGCGCTGATGACCCACTGCGTTATCGCGCCAAAGTCCACACCGAACTGGCGTCCAACTATTTCCAGCGCGGCCAGATGAGCGTGGCGCTTGAAGAGTTGCGGGAAGCGATCCGGCTTGATGCACGTTACGGCGTGGCGCACAGCATTCTGGGGTTGGTTTACGCCGATTTGGGTGAGTTTGCCAAGGCCGATGTTGCGTTCAAACAGGCCATCACCGTTGCGCCCGCCGAGGGCGATATTCGCAATAATTACGGCTCATATTTGTGTCGGCAAAATCGCGTCAAAGAAGGTCTGGAACAGTTTGATGCAGCGCTTAAATTGTCGCTGTACACAACGCCACAAATCGCGCTTGAAAACGCCGGCAGCTGCGCGCTGGAGGCTGCAATGATTCGCCCCGCTGAAGCTTATTTCACGAGGCTGGTGCAGATTCAACCGTTCAGCTCGCGGGGTTACCAGGGCCTGGCCGCAATCGCGCTGAAAACGGCGCGGCTGGAGGAGGTTCGCAAGCAGGTTCGCATGGGGCTGGGCGCGCAGCCACAGAGCGCAGAATTGTTTTTTTACGGCGCGTGTGCAGAGAAGCGGCTGGGTGATCGCGCCGCCGAGGATTCGTACACACAGCAGCTCAAATCGCGTTACGCCAATTCGCCGCTCAACGCGCAACTGGCCAAAGGGGGCTGTGAGTGATCGTTGATGAAAGCACCCCGAGCGTATTTGGCGTGATCGCAACGCCGCCTGGGCAAACCCTTCGTCAGGGCCGCGAGCTCGCTGGCTTGTCACAAGACGACATTGCCAGCAAGTTAAAGCTTTCGCCGCGTCAGGTTGCAGCCATCGAAACAGGCGACTGGAGCGCGCTGCCGGAGCGCACATTTACCCGCGGTTTCATGCGCAACTACGCACGGCTGGTCGGCATTGATCCGGACAGCCTGGGCCTCGATCAATCGCAGCCGAACGCAGCCAATCAACTCAAGCCCACACCCGAAGCCATTGGCGAGATCGCCCGTGAGGTTGATCGTAATGCCTTTAGCGCTGCGCGCTGGGCCGTTCCGGCGCTATTGATTGCGGCACTGACGGCGGGCGTGCTCTACTTTCAGGGTGGTCGCTGGTTCGGTTGGGATCTGTCCAAAATTTTCGTTTCGAGCGCACCGCCATCACTGAAGAGCGCGGTGGCCATCAAAGCTGATCTGGCCGTTGAGAGCGCGACACCGCCAGCTACCGAGGCGTCAGCTACCTCATCGGGCGCGGTGATCGCGCCCGCGAACGTTGCGGCAGCGCCAGTAGATGTAACCGCCGCGGCGACCGCACCCACAGCGCCCGTGCTGTTGGTACCGAACGCCACACTCACGTCGCCAGCAGCCGCAGTGGCGGGTGACAAGCGCATTATGCTGACGTTCAAAGGCAAATCGTGGACCGAAGTGCGCAGCAAAGGCGACGTCATCTTCTCTGAAACCGCGCTGCCCGGCGTTCGCGAATTCACTGGTTCGCCGCCACTGTCGTTCACGGTGGGTAACGCCAGCAACGTAGTCGTCACCATTGACGGCAAGCCGTTTGACATGACTGAGCTGACGCGCAATGACGTTGCGCGCTTTCGCGTTGAGTAGGGTTGTTGTGAGTAACGCCATGCTTCTGCCGCAGCCACGCCGTGTCACGCAACAGGTTCAAATCGGCCATGTCCGCGTGGGCGGCGCAGTTGGCAACATCGCCCCGATCGTGGTGCAGTCGATGACCAACACCGACACCGCCGATATTCAGGCCACGATTGATCAGGTGTTTTCCCTGGCGAATGCGGGCTCCGAGGTGGTGCGCATCACGGTGAATTCGCCGGAAGCCGCTGCCGCCGTAGCCGCCATTCGCAACGGGCTAGACCGCATGCATTGCAATGTGCCGTTGGTCGGCGACTTTCATTTCAACGGTCACAAGCTGCTGCGCGACTATCCCGAGTGCGCCAAAGGGCTGGCGAAATATCGCATCAATCCAGGCAACGTGGGTCGGGGCGACAAACACGACACGCAGTTTGCGCAGATGATTGAAATCGCCTGCAAGTACAACAAGCCCGTCCGTATCGGCGTCAACTGGGGCAGTCTTGATCAAGACTTGATGGGCAGGCTGATGGACGAGAACGCGGCGCTGGCGCAGCCGAAATCGGCGCAGCAGGTGATGCGCGATGCGCTGGTGCTTTCAGCACTTGAATCTGCGAAGCTGGCCGAAGACGTCGGTCTCGCCAGCAACAAAATTATCCTGTCCTGCAAGGTCAGCGACGTGCAGGATTTGATCGCGGTTTACAGCGATCTGGCGGCGCGCTGCGACTATCCGTTGCATCTGGGTTTGACCGAGGCGGGGATGGGCAGCAAAGGCATCGTTGCCTCCACCGCCGCCATGGGCATCCTGTTGCAGCAGGGCATCGGCGACACGATTCGGGTCTCGCTCACGCCAGAGCCGGGCGGCGACCGCACCAAAGAGGTGATCGTTGCGCAGGAAATGCTGCAAACGATGGGCCTGCGCTCGTTCACGCCGCTGGTCACCGCCTGCCCCGGCTGTGGTCGCACCACCAGCACATTTTTTCAGGAACTCGCGGCAAAAACGCAGAGCTATCTGCGCGCGCAAATGCCCGTCTGGCGCGAGCATCATCCCGGCGTGGAGACGATGAGCGTGGCGGTCATGGGTTGCGTCGTCAACGGCCCCGGCGAATCAAAAATGGCGAACATTGGCATTTCACTGCCCGGTACGGGTGAGCTGCCCGTTGCGCCGGTTTACGAAGACGGCAAAAAAACCGTCACGCTCAAAGGTGATCGGATCGCCGAAGAGTTTCAGGCAATGCTGGCTGCGTACGTGCAACGCACGTACGGCAACGGTTCGCCAGGATCGTCGGGACAGACCGATCAGCGACATCCAGACGTTCCAGCCGAGCC
>JANXNO010000557.1 GCA_025354075.1 Burkholderiales bacterium
AACACCTGCATATCGACGTCAAGCAAATCACCAATGCGCGCTATCGTGACATCGGCCGCAGGATAGGTCGCATCGTTTTTCGGGTCGAGCGCATAGTGTCCCTGACGCGGAAAAACGGACGTGAGACGTTCATTCATCACAGCTTTCATCGCGGCGAGCACGCGAAGTTTGTCATCGACCATGACATAGTGTGCGGCGGGATAGCGCCGCTGCACCGCGTCGAGCATCAACTCCTTGTGGATGTAGATCAATACCCGTCCCTCGACGGCGTCCCACAGGCCAGAACGTTGCACCTTGCGCGGTTGAAAAACAACGTCACCGTCAGAAAGGATGACGGTACGACCGAACAGATTCAAGTGATCGATGACCTGCAGCGCCCTGGGATACAGGCGTTGTGCGAACGGATAATCGACCAGAAAGGACGACATTTGCAACAGTCCGGGCTCACTGGTGAGCGAGCGTTCGGCGTCGAGTCGATAGCGTTGCAACGCGCCAAGGTAATCGGCGTATCCCAACTCGGTGCGCAATGCTTCAAAAATCAACCAGTATCGGCTTGCGCTAACTTCGCCGAAATTGCGAACCAGATGCACACCCAGCTCAGCGATGATCTGGTCGTTGTCGAGAAGCGTGTTGTCCACATCGAGCAGGAATACGATGTCACGAGTTGGCTGCATCGACACCTCAAGCGCAGATCAGATCGGTAAACGCAACACCGGTTCTTGACCGTTTGGCGGAGTACGTCGCATCATTCGAACGAGTGCCCAATGCCTCATCGGCGTGCTGACCCGCACGCCAGTGCTCAAACGTATCCACACGCTCAAGCACTATAACTACGGCGCGGACGCCAGCGGCTGTGTGGTGTTCGCAAGCGTACTGTTCCGATTCGCGAGGTGCGGTGACCAATCCGCGCAACCGTGCGATGACGCAATCGTGCAGAAAATTCCAATGCGGCAGAGAAACATGCGGTTGCCCTGCTAGACGGACTTTCAAATGATTGCCTGTAACCGGCTACGACCTTGAACATGCGACATTCCACAAGGATGAAAAATTGTGAAGCGTCTGTGCGAAACAGCGCGCCTCACCACCAATCCTTACTTGTAGACACGAAGCGAGCCAGCGTCTGTTCGCCACCGCACATAGCCAAGCGAAATCACACGAATCGGGGAAGCACATCGTCCGGCGATAGCAGACGCAATGCGCCAAGCACGTGAACGAGCATTCACGAGCTGCTTACACGCCGGCTGCTGAACGCGTCCGCCGGCGATATCACATGACAACTATTGGTGGCAAATGCAGACATCACGTCGCTTGGCGGTGTCGTTACGGTGTAGTCATACGCCTACCTGGTCGAATCCCATTCGCCGACAGACACCGCACGGCCTTCCTTGAATACTCCTCACTCTAATCATTGGAATCGTCGGAGATGACGTGCCAGTGCTTGGCAGAACGGTGATTCTTCCAGTCATCGATGATTAACTTAAGTCAGGAAATTTCAAATGAAACGTACCCACATCGCACCCTTTATTCTGAGTTTGGCAATGGCTGCAACTGCCGGTCTCGTCCAAGCACAAAGCCCTATGGGTGGTGCCAGCGCTCCGCCGATGGCGATGAAGATGGATCGCAGCGAGTTCTACAAAATGTACACGTACGACACCGTAAACGACATGTGGGTGATGAACCCAGGTATGTCGCCTCCTGCGGGTGTGCGTTCGCGCGCAGAAGTCAAGGCGGAGCGTGACGCGTTCCTCAGCATGAACCGCTACGACAGTGTTACCAGCAAATGGGTTCCGATCAGTGGCAAGCCTCGCGACATGAGCACAATGTCGCGCGAGGAAGTTCGCGCTGAAACGGCCAATTTCCTGCGCACACATCGCTATGATGAGGCGAACAGCAAGTGGCAGATGCAATCAGGTAGCGGCGCGCAGTAGTCGTTGCAAAGCCGCGCAGTGAGGCGCGGCTTGGCGCTTTCCGGCAATGCAGGGCCAAAAAGGCATCGCGTCGAAAAACGTATCACCCTTTATAGCCAATATTGCCAGACGCTGGCGAACAGTTCTTTGACGCGCACGTCTACGGGTCGACGCGTCCACTGCGCCAACGTAAGCTTGTCCGACTGAGCAAGATCTTTGTCAAACATCGATTGAACTTGCGCCCCAAATTCCACGCCCAGCACCACAGCGTTGATCTCTCGGTTATGCAGAAAACTTCGCCAGTCTAGGTTAGTCGAGCCTATGGTCGCCCACACGCCATCAATCAGCGCCGTTTTTGAGTGCAATATGACGCCTTGACGCTCATATATTTTTACGCCAGCAGTGAGTAGCTCCTCGTAGTAGCCTCGCCCCGCATAAAAGGTCAGCCACGAATCGGTCTGACTCGGCAGTATTAATTTGACATCAACCCCGCGCTGCACGGCCGCCTTTAAAGCCGCTATCAATTGCGGATCGGGTACGAAATAGGCATTGGTTAAGTGAATAGTCGTCTCGGCACTGGCAATGGCAGACAGCAGGGTAACGTAGATCAGGCTGTACGGATCGTCCGGAGAGCTGCCGACGGCGCGCACAACCTGCTTTCCGGCAACTTCGAGCGGCGGAAAGAATTTTTTTGCTGGCAGTGGATCACCCTTCTGGCTCGCCCACGTCTCAAGAAACAACTTTTGAAATTCGGCAACTACAGGTCCCTGCAACTGCAAATCAGTGTCGCGCCACGCCAAACTGCCGTCGCTTGGCACCTTTGAACGCTGACTAAACGAGCCCCCGGAGTAAACGCTGCTGATATTGATGCCGCCCAAAAAGGCCGTGCGACCATCGACGATCAACAGCTTTCTGTGATCACGCTGGTTGAGCTCCCACCCCTTACGCGCAAGCAGCGGGTTGATCGGGTTGTATTCAAGAATCTTTACACCGCTGTCAATTAGCGGCTTAAAAAAAGCAGCAGGTGTCGCAAACGTACCCGCGCTGTCGCGAATGAGATTGACTTGAACACCCTGCTGCTGTTTGCCGACAAGTGCGCGAGCGAATCGCTGTCCCACCTCGTCGTCCTCCAGCAGGTACGTCTCCATGTTGATGTGATCTTTCGCTGCCGCAATGGAGGCGAACATCGCGCGGTACGTTGCGGGCCCGTCCTGGAGCAATACCACCTCATTGCCCGCACTGAGCGGTGTTCCGACCAGGGCCTCCTCCAGCGCAAGGTGGCGATCAAAAATGTCTGTTGCAACACCGCTCGCTTGGAGTCGATCAAGCACCGCTTTGCTTTGCGCAGGGGAAAGCGGACCACGCGATCCCTGGAGCTGCGGCACGGCACCGCGTGTTCGTGCAAGGTCCGGATTGACGGTGGGAAGAATGCTGCATGCTCCCATGCCGAACGCGGTGATCACCAGCGCGACACCGACGGTGAGCCTGGGGTGCGAGCGGCTCATCACGTCAGACCATTGGCACCGGTCACTCACAATGCCGCGCTTACGCGCCAGATCACATTTCCGACATCGTCAGCAACGAGTAACGCGCCTTTTTTATCGATGACAACACCCACAGGCCGACCGAAAGCATCTCCGCTGTCGCTGAGAAATCCGGACAAAACGTCAACCGGCGCAGCCCCTGTGCTCCTGCCTTGAACGAACGGGACGAATATCACTTTGTACCCGCTGTGAGGGCGACGATTCCACGAGCCGTGTTGGCCGATGAACATTCCATTTGAGAAGGCGCTGGGCAGCGAATTGCCGCTCGCGAATGCGAGGCCCAATGACGCCGTGTGCGACCCCAGGGCGTAATCAGGCATGCGGGCTTTGGCGACCCACTCGGGACTTTGCGGCTTGACCCGCTCATCGACGTGCTGCCCGAAATAGCTGTAAGGCCACCCATAAAAAGCACCGTCTTTAACCGATGTCAAATAGTCTGGCACGAGATCACTGCCGAGTTCGTCACGCTCGTTGACAACGGTCCACAATGCCCCATTGGTTGGTTCCCACGCCAGTCCATTCGGGTTGCGCAGGCCTGACGCGTAAATGCGGTGCGATCCGCTTTTGAGATCCACTTCCCAAATCGTTGCGCGCCCTGCCTCGACGTCCATTCCCCGTTCAGCGACGTTCGAGTTTGATCCCACAGTGACGTAGATTTTGCTGCCGTCGGGACTGGCGATCAGATTCTTTGTCCAGTGATGATTAATCGGCCCTGCGGGCAAATCAACAATCTTCGTCGGCACAGCAGTAATGTGTGTATCACCTGAGGCGTACGGCAAGCGCAGCACCGAATCGGTGTTCGCGATGTACAGGTCGCTACCCACTAGCGCCATTCCAAAGGGCGAATTCAAGCCCTCAACCAGCACGCTACGCAGGTCAGCAACGCCGTCCCCATCGGTATCGCGCAGCAGCACGATGCGATTCGCACTCGTTGTCGCTGCGCCGGCCCGCTTCATCACCCAACCCATTACCCAGCCCTTGACCCCGGTGGCGTCCTCGGGTTTGGGTGGCGCATTGGTTTCCGCAACCAACACGTCGCCGTTGGGCAGCACGCACAGCCATCGCGGATGATCGAGATCGCGCGCGAACGCGGCCACCGTGGTGCCCCGTGCAGGTACAGGCGTTTTGCCAGCGGGCCAGCCTTTTGCCGGTGCAATGTTGACTGTCGGGATGACCGAACGCGCCGGTGCTGGCAAGGTAGGTTGTGGCCCGAATCCAGCAGCCGCCGGTAACTTCGCCATGTCGCTACACGCGCCAAGGGCTAAAGTTACGCCCACCAGAATCGGCAGGTGCCGCATCCCCCGGATGCCCGCACCTGCAGCGGTCATATCCGTCCCATGACTAGGAGCACAATCAAAATGACTACCACCAGGCCCAGCCCACCGGTGGGGCCGTAGCCCCAACTCCTGCTGTGATTCCAGGTCGGAAGCGCGCCGATTAAAAGCAGAACGAGAACGATTAGCAGAATGGTACCGATGCTCATAGACAAATCCTCAATTGCGCTGTGTGGTTATTGTTTTGCAGGTGGCGGCAGGATAATCACGGTACCGTCTCCGGCTTTTCCCGTCTCACCGGTGGCACCCGTGCTGCCGGTGCTACCCGTACTTCCTGTCGCGCCAGTGCTTCCGGTGCTGCCCGTGCTTCCCGTGGCACCGGTGCTGCCTGTGCTGCCCGTGTATCCGGTGTTGCCAGTGTTGCCCTGCGCTCCCGGCGCGCCCTGGGGGCCCGGTGGGCCTGGTACGACCACAGTCGCGCCGGGCACGGCTACTGCGGGGCCTGGAACCGCCACTACGGCAGCCGGACGGTCACATGCGGCAAGGGTTAGCGTTGCTAACAGGGCGGAGGTCATCATTACAAGTTTCATGGGTAATCCTTTAGTTATTTGGAAATCGTGACGTAAAAAAAGATGGGGTGCGGTGCGGTTTAAGCCAGCACAGGTTTCTGTGTGTGCGTGGACAAATCCGTTAATGTGTCATGGTCGCCCATGCCAATAGGCGTACTCGCCAGCACCGATGCGGCCAAAGCAAACATGCGGACCATTTTGCTATTCGGTGCATCCCAATATTCGGCGCTTTCTGGCACGAATTTAAGGAGTGCGATATTGCTCGACTCGGGCCCTTCAGGAAACCACGGGCGCGCAAAGGGTGTCCACAATTTATCGATGTGCGCACGCTCGACATGAATTTCGCCGCGCCCTGCAATCGACACATACGTGGCGTTACCTTCGTCGCTGAAAGCAACATTCACCATGCGCAAATGCTCGATCCTCGCTGAGCGCAGATCGGAAAAAAACCAGATTGCGCCATTGCCATCCATTTCGATCGGTGACATCGGGCGGCTCACCAGCGCACCTTCGGCATTTTGCGTGGTCATCATAACTACGTTGATGCCGTCAATGCGCTTGCCAAGTTCAATCAGTTCAGTGCTGCTTTGGGGTTCGATCTTCAAGTTCGACTCCTCTGATGGGTAAGGATCAATGTTCCCGCCTTGATGACATTCGGCCTATCGGTGTTAGCCGCCTTCCCCTGTGAGCAACGTCCTACCTGTGTTCGCAAAATAGTGTGCTACACCCGGCTCGATCCGTTGCGTAGCAGCAACAGTCGACGGCTTCGAGCCCACTGCGGTTCAGCACCGTCAGTGCGCCCCGGTGATATTCGATCAAACCTGCGCGTTGCAAGGCACCCGCCGCTGCCGTGACACCGACGTGACGCACGCCCAGCATGTAAGCCAGAAACTACTGCGTGGCGTGAACACTCTTTGAATGCGCGCGATCTTCGCTCATCAATAACCAGCGCGCCAGACACGGCCTGATCAAATGAAAGCGAAGACACGCGACAGACGTTGCCAGCTGCGACAGCAACACAAACAGATAACGATTCACGCCTTGTTGCAACGCCGTGCTTTGCGCCAATTCTTTGCGAAACGTTGCCACGCCCATACGTCGCGCACAACCCGTGCCCCGCAGCACTGCGTTCAACGGCGACGTGTGCACGCCCAGAACCAGGTGCGCGCCGACCATGCCCTCACGCCCCACCATAGCGACCGCAACACCTGGACGTCCTTTTACGACCGCAATCATCGATATGAATCCGTCAATCAGAAAGTAAACGTAGGGCATCGACTGGCGGGCGTCGCACAAGACCGCGGCCAGCACCAGCGGCACCTGCTCGCATGAAGCAATCAGATGGGAACGATCTGTGCGCGGAAGGCGTTCGATCAAATGGTTCGCTGCGGTGGCCAAAATGGCGCTCCGGTAGGCTTTGATAAGGCAAGCTCCGCTCGATCGCCTCAACGTTGATGCGTGAACCAGGGCGACACCGACGAAACCAATGTTGGGCAGTCGCCAAGTCTGGGGTTTGCCGCGCCAGAAGACCGTCTGCTGGCGAACATAGCTGCGGTGATTGTTTCGTGATCGCCAATCGCGGTACGTTTGATCGAGCCCGTCGTTGCAGCGACCGATGACGCTTCCCCGCTGCACGGCTTGCGCCGGGAAGCAGGCTCTACGCCGCAATCAGCATCGGTACCAGCGGGCGTGAAGCCACCGATGCTGGCAGCAAGCGGTGATGTTCCTTTGAAACAGCGGCATAGCACTCGCAGGCACGCTGCTCCAGGCGGCGCCGATCTAGCACCGAGATGTGGCCGCGTTGATAACGAATCACACCGTCGCACTGAAGTTTGAGGGCCGCTGCGGTCACGCCTTCACGACGCACCCCCAACAAACTGGCAAGACCTTCCTGCGTCATGGCAACCTCGTCTGAGGTGGCGCGGTCCATCGCGGTGAGTAAGCGACGTGCAAGCTGCTGGTCTATGGTGTGGTGGCGATTACACGCCGCCATTTGCATTACCTGCGTAATCAACGACTGGGTGTAGCGCAGCAAGAGCTGCAGCGCAGCACCGGCGCGCTCCACCTCCATTTTCACCAGCAACGATGGCAGGCGAAAGCATTGCCCGGCGCTTTGCACCACGGCCCGGTTGAGCATGGTGTGGCCGCCCATAATCATCGAAACGCCGACCACGCCATCGTTGCCGACTACAGCCACCTCGGAGGTGCCACCGTCAACCGTCGTGCACAGCAACGAAATGACGGCGGTCGTCGGAAAATACATATAGGCCGTACGACTGCTCGATTCGCACACCACTTTGCCCGATGCGAAATCAACCTGCTCAAGGTAGGGCAACCAGCGGGCCCACTCGCTCGCCGGTAGCGCCGCCAAGAGTTGGTTCTGACGCGGATCGGACGTTTTGCAAGTACTGCGTGTCAACAAATTCATGGCGTACTCGATAAATGTTTCGAGGCTCCATGTTCTTGTCACGCGCGACGTGCAGCTATCGGCGGTAGCCGCCGGTTGCTGTGGGTGTATTCCTACGTTTTTGCACCTCAGCTATTTTCGTACAGCTTTCGGCTACAACACCCGTCGCTTTTACGAAGAAGGCAATAAATCTTTATAAGTCGATATATGGACAAAATCGATACTAGCCCATGTTAATAGGGCGTTTAAGAGAAAAGCTGTATCTTTTAAAGGTCACGCAGTAGCTTTCGAATTGCAACGGAATCTGTGACCGCGTACAAAACGAACGATGAACCCGTTGCGAACGCGTTCGCGATTGCGTTGGTGTGATTGCAAGCAACGACGAAGGTCGTCCCGGCAAATTCCGCCGACGCTCGCGCGCTAAGTGGCCATCGTTGCCGGCAACAAGCGGTCATACTCTTTTTTGACCACCGCGTAGCACTCGCAGGTGCGCCGTTCCAGGCCCGGCCTATCGAGCACGGAAATCTTGCCGCGGTTATAGCGAATGATGCCCGCAGCCTGCAGTTGCAGCGCGGCTTCGGTGACACCTTCGCGACGCACGCCGAGCATGTTTGAAATCAGCTCCTGCGTCATCACCAGATCCGTGCCCTGCAACCGATCCAGACTCAGCAGCATCCAGCGACACAGTTGCTGATCGAGCGAATGGTGACGATTGCACACGGCCGTCTGCGCCATCTGCGTAATCAGCGCCTGGGTGTAGCGCAGCAGCAGGTGCATCACCGGGCCGGCCTTGTTGAACTCGTCCTTCATGATTTGCGCTTCGATCCTGAAGCCCTGCCCCGCGCTTTGAACCACGGCGCGACTCGGCGTCGACTCGCCGCCCATGAAAAGCGACACGCCGACCAAGCCCTCGTTGCCAACAACCGCAATCTCGGCAGATGATCCGTTTTCCATGACGTAGAGCAACGAGATGACCGACGTGGTCGGAAAGTACACGTGCGTCATGGTTGCGCCCGACTCGTAGAGCACCTGCGCCAGCGACAGGTCAACCAGCTCAAGATGCTTCGACAAGCGCTTCCACTCGTCCGCCGGAACGGCACCGAGCAAGTGATTCAGACTACGATTCAGGGCAATGGCCATCAACACGCTCCGAGCAGATGCGAGGCAGCATCATACGCTCATTCAATTACTTTTAATATCCTGCGATCATACTGTTAACAAGCGGCACCGTATGTTCGCTACCGCACATAGCAATAGCGCTTTCGCCTGTAAGTTAAATATTTGCCACACCCGGTCAGACTGATTGACATCCAAAATGTCACATTGCTGGCAAATACTTGGCCGACAGCGCGCG
>JANXNO010000602.1 GCA_025354075.1 Burkholderiales bacterium
AAGCCACTGGCGTTGATCATGCGTTTGAGCCGATCCGTCATGAAAAAATAGCCTTCTTCATCCACCCGTCCCAAGTCGCCAGAACGGAAGAATGACTTGCCGTCAATCTCAACGAACGCCGCTTCCGTGGCGGCGCGGTTCTGCCAGTAACCCTTGAACACTTGCGGGCCATGAATCAGAATTTCTCCGGACTCGCCAACGGCGCAGGGGCGCAGCGTGGTCGGGTCAACTACGCGCGAATCGGTGCCGATGTTGGGGATGCCTAAACACTGCTGCTTTGGCGCGTCGGGCGGATTGCTATGCGACGGCGCAGCCGTTTCGGTCAGGCCATAGCCTTCGACAAAGCGCAGGCCAAATTGCTGAAACAATTTTTCGGCGACCGCCTGCGGCATGGCAGCCCCGCCGCCGCTGATGAAAACGAGGCTGGTCAGGTCATAGTTCTCCACATTGGGGCTGGCGAGCAGGTCGATGATCATGGTCGGGATCATCGTCCAGCTCGTGACCTTGTACTTCGAGATCATGGCACCTGCCATGTCACGATCCCAGCGCGGCATGATGATCGCGGAGGCGCCGAGATAAATCGGCAAATGCAGGCCGTACAGCATGCCTGTAACGTGGAACATCGGCACCACCGCCAGGCCCACGGTCTCTGCGCTGCCGTTGCCCCAAGCCGCGCCACACACGACGTTGTGCATGAAGGAGCGGTGGGTGTGCATGCAACCCTTGGGCAGGCCCGTGGTGCCGGATGTGTACGGCAATATGGCGAGATCATCCGCCGCTGCCTGAGGTGCGCTGGCGGTGAGCCCAGCGTGCATCGCGTCCAGCCATTTCGTTGCATAGGACGGCAGCGTCGCCTCCACGGTCATGAATGTTTGCCACGCAACAGGCACGCCGCTCTCGGGCAGCGATTGTGTTGCGGTCTCATCGACATACCGCGTAACCAGCAAATGCTTCAACTGCTGCGCAGGATGCGCAGCCGCCACCATCTCGTTGGCTTGAGCCCATTCGGCGGCGAGATCGCTGCCGCAGATAGCAACCGTCGCGCCGGGGTCGGTGATGTAGTGCGTCAACTCGATGGCTTTGTTCATCGGATTGACCGGTACCACCACCGCGTCAGCGCGCA
>JANXNO010000606.1 GCA_025354075.1 Burkholderiales bacterium
TCACTACCAAACCTTAAACCCGTTCAAATTGAAGCGCGATATCGACGATACTCTCGCCCGAATCTTTAACAACGCTCGGTACGCTGACTTATGAGTCAACGATCATCCCTTCGGTACGGCTATTTGTGAGTCAATTCGGAAAGCCCCATTCAACTTGGGCATAGCGCCGTTAAACGCCATCAGTCGATATAAGCGAGTTTGTCCACCTAAGCCCATATTCGACGGCCTTTCCAGCAAAAAGCTGATAGCCGCTAACCCTTCGCCCGCTTTGCCTCATCAATGTCCATCAGGTGCCAGAAATGTTGGCGGTACGGGTTGCGTTTGTAGTTGAGTAACCACGGCTGCATCAGCACGTTTTGATAGCGGAACACGCCGGGATACCACGCTGAATTGACGGTGGCGATTTCGTTCATCGTTCGATACAGCGCCCAGCGTTGCGGCCCGAGTGGCAGCGTTTGCGCCCTTTCGTACAGCTCGTCGTAAAGCTTCACATTAAAGTTGGCGAAGTTCGATTGACCGCTGTTTTTGCTATACAAAAGCCCGACAAATGAGTCACCGTCCGTGCCATCGGAAATCCAGCCGAGACTCCAAAACTGCAACTGTTTCGCTCGCGCCTGCTTGATGAGATCGGGCCATTTCTGGTTGTTGTACTGAATTTTGATCTTGATTGAATCGAACGCTTTTTTCCAGAGTTCATCCTGCTCGCGATCCGTCGCGCGCGGTGTGGACGAGCGTGTAATCACCAGCGGTTTGCCATCGATCGTTTCCCTGAATCCGTCACCATCAATGTCTTTGTATCCGAAGCGATCGAGCAACGCGTTGGCCAATTCCACGTCCTGGGCGTTCAGGTTCGATTTGTTCGGGACATGACCCGTTTGGGTCGGTGGAATTATCTGGTTGGCGGCAACCGCCTGGTTTCTCCATAGCGTTTTTAGTGACTGCTCCGTGGGATACGCCATGATGATGGCGCGTCGCAAGGCGATCTTTTCGGGCGTGTATCCGCCCACAATCGGGTCTTCCATGTTGAAGTAGTCGTACGCAAGCGCCGACTCCAGAGCTCGCTGATGCCGAATGCCTTTGTCCGAGTATTCGGGAACCAACTTCCCGTCTTTCACTACGTTACCGATCAAGTCCTGGCCTACAAATTCGTAATCGAGCAAACCCGATTTGAAGCTCAGCAGACGTGGATTAGCCTCTTCGATGATGCTGATGTCAATGTTGCCGACCAGCGGCAGCGACCGCCCTTTGTACTTGGCCAGCGTTTCAGCATCCGCCGTTTCGCCGTCAGCCGGGAAGATGCCCACATTGAAATTCGGGTTGCGCGTCAGTATGATTTTGCTGCCCTTCAACCACTGCTTGATCATGTAGGGCCCCGCACCCACCGGGTTGCTCATTGCGCGGCCGCCTGGATCGCGATATGCCTCAATGACTTCACGGGCGACCGGTGACCATGCGTATTGCTGCATCAGTTCGACCAGCGTGTATGCCGGTTTCACCAGCTTCATCTGCACCGTATAGCGATCCAGCGCGACCAGACCCTCAATCGGTTTGTCGTAATCAAACTTGCCCGTTTTCTTTGCTTCGGCCACGAGTTCGTCTGTGCCCACCAGCTTGCCGCTTATTTCTCCGGCTTTCGGTGAGATCACTTTCGGGTCGAGCAAACGCTTCCACGAGAATATTAAGTCCTCGGCTGTGACCTCGCGTTTTTTGCCTTTGAACGCCGGGTCGTCTGCGAAGATCAGGCCCTTTTTGAGGCGTACTTGCCAGATCAATCCATCCGCCGAAATGTCCGGCATGCTCTCAGCGAGATAAGGACGAAACCGCACAGGCCGCACGTAGTAGTCGTACTCCCAGAGGTTGCCGAAGATGGCGTTGTCGACGTGGCCCGAATACAGATCGCTGGTGGCCGCAGGATCAAAACCTGTCACATCCACCGGGAACGCAACCTTGAGGGTCTTGTTCATGTCAGTGGCGTGGGTCGGGGCGGCTAGCGCCAATGCGGCAGCCAGGGTGAAGAGAATTCGCTTCATACGTCAGCGCTCGGGAAGATCGAAGCTGTGATTATTACCGCGATGCACGAAATCCGTAGGAGGGGTTCCACCCCAGTAGGACTACGTTTTCTATCGCTTCACCTGCGCCGCCTCATCAATATCGACAAACTTCCACGGGGTGCGCCAGAACGGATGGCGCGCGTAGTTTTTGAGCCACGGCTGCGACACATCGTTGGCGTACGTGTGAAAGCCGAAATCCATGACTGAATTCGCCGCTGCTATTTTCGATAGCGCAGCATAAATCGCCGTGCGCTCGGGGCCTAGCGGCTTAGTCTGTGCGATGTCGTACAGTCGGTCGTATTCTGCGTCCCTGAACTGCATGTCGTTAATCGCGTTGATGTTGCGCGACACCAGCAGGCTCGCGTAACCATCGCCGCCCGGGCCGCTAGAGATCCAGCTCCAGCCCCACGATTGGAGCTTGCCAGTGCGCGACATTTCGATCAGGTCAGGCCATTTCTGGTTAAAAAACTCCACGCGGATGCCGATGGCGTCCATGCTCTGCTTCCAGATTTCGTCTTGTAACCGCGAGCGACTATCGGGCGGGTTTGATCGGGTGAAGGTGAGCGGCTTGCAACCGGGTGCTTCGCGATAACCATCACCGTCGCAATCCTTGTAACCAAAGCGATCCAGCAGCGCGCGCGCTAAAGCGGGGTCGTACGGTGGGCGCAGATTGAGTTCTGGTGAATGGCCGGACTGGGTGGGCGGTATCAACTGGGTGGCGAGTTCTACCTGATTTTTGTAGGCGAGTTGTGCTTCGCGTACTTTGTTGTAGCCCATCAAAATGGCGCGACGCAGCGCATTTTTCTCGATTGAAGTACCACCGACCACAGGGTCGTTCATGTTGAAGTATTGAAAGCTGAGCAGGGGCTCCATGAACCGGGTGTGCCGAATGCCCTTCGCGGCAAACTCCGACTTCAGTGTGTTGCCGTTGAACATGCGCTCATGCAGATCGCGCGGCACGTCTACTTGTTCCAGTTCGCCGCTTTGAAACGCGAGAATTCGCGGTAGCGATTCTTCAAGAATACTGACCTCGATACGGTCAATTTGCGGAACACGTAACGTGGATGCCGCGCCGCCCGCGAGCGGCATCGTTTCGTCGCGATACGTTGGGTTCTTACCCAGTACGATGCGGCTGGAGCGCTTCCATTCGGACGGTAATAACTGATACGCGTTGGTGCCGACCGGATGCTCACGAACGCGGCCACGCTCATCACGATATTTCTCGATCACTTCGCGGGCCACAGCAGAAAATGTTGACGACGCAAGGTTGTAGATGAACTCGAATTGCGGTGTGTCAAAGGCGATTTGCAGTCGATAGCGATCCAGCACCTTGAGCCCGGATATCTCGACGTCATAATCAAATCGCCCCGATTTTTCAGCGGCTGCGCGCACCGGCTTTGCACCAGCGACCATGTTTTCGACCAGGTAATAGTAAGGCGACGCAATCTTCGGATCCATCAAGCGTTTGATGGAGTAAACGTAGTCCGCAGCGATCAGTTCACGCTGCTTGCCACCGAACGCAGGATCGTCCTGAAAATAGATGCCCGGCTTGACGTTAAGCGTGAATGTTTTGCCGTCGGCAGAAATGTCAGGCATTGCAGCGAGCGTTGCAGGCCGCAGCTTCACGGGTCGCGCGTGATAGTTGTATTCCAGCGGTGGATCGAAAATCATGCGAATGATGTCGCTTGACGGACTGTCGTCGGAAGCCGCTGGATCGAAGGTGGTCTCGGCGGCGGTGAAGGCGATGTGAAGTGTTTTTGCGGCGAGGGCGGGGGCATTCAAGAGCAGTGCCGCTAAAACGACAAGCAGGCTGTAGGAGTGGCTCTGCCGCGACCGATCTCGCGTGATCACCGAATCGGGTCGCGGCAGAGCCGCTCCTACAGTCGGTACGTTCACCCCAAGACTTTCTCAATGTCCTTAGCCAGCGATGCGGGCGCATCTTGCGGTGCAAAGCGCTTCACCGTGCCGTCCGGGGACACCAGAAATTTGGTGAAATTCCACTTCACGCCTTCGCTGCCGAGCAATCCCGGCGCTGCTTCTTTCAGGTGCTTGAACAGCGGCGCTGTGTTGTCGCCATTCACATCTACCTTGGCAAACATCGGGAAGTTAACGCCGTAATTCAGATCACAAAAACTCGCGATCTCCGCCGCGTCGCCGGGCTCCTGCTCGCCAAACTGATTGCACGGAAAACCGAGCACTTCGAGGCCCTTTTCGTGATAGGTGTCATAGAGCTTTTGCAGCCCTTCATACTGCGGAGTGAACCCACATTTGCTTGCCGTGTTCACGATCAACAACGCCTTGCCTTTGTACTGCGCAAGGTCTTGCTGCTTGCCGGTGATGTCTTTGGCTTTGAAGTCGAATGCTGTGGTCATTTTGTGTTCCTTTTGTGTTGCACCCTCCCCCTCGGCGGGGGCGGTGAGTTAGCTATAGCGCTGCGAATCCTTGCTCCAGATCAGAGCGCAAATCGCCTTCATCTTCGAGACCAATATTCAAGCGAATCAGCGCGCCCTTATGAGCCCAGTTGGCGCGCGATTTCGCGAGATCATAGGTCAGCGCCAATGAACCAATACCAGCCCAGCTTGCGCCAATACCGAACAGTTCAAGGGCGTCGATAAAACGCGCCGCTGCGTCCGCGCCAAACTGATCCTGAAGCACGAATGAAAACACGCCGGTTGAACCCGTGAAGTCCCGCTTCCAGATGTCGTGGCCGGGGCAGTCTGGCAGGGCGGGATGCAGCACTAGCTTCACCTCGGGCCGCGTCTTCAGCCAATAGGCTAAGTCCAGCGCAACGCGCTCCGCATGCTTGATGCGCATCGGCATCGTAGGCAGCCCGCGTAGCACGAGATACACGTCATCCGGCGCTACGCACTGGCCCATTTGCAAGGCCATTTCCTTCACGCGCCGCCATGTTGATTCGTCTTTGGTTGTGATTGATCCCATCACCAGATCGCTGTGACCCGCAGGGTATTTGGTGAGCGCATGCACCGAAATGTCAGCGCCCTTTTCGAACGCCCGCAAGTACCAGCCGGCGCTGTACGTGTTGTCAATCGCAACCAGCGCGCCTGCTGCGTGGGCGGCTGCGGCGATGGCGGGTAGATCGCTCAATTCCATCGTGATCGAGCCCGGTGTTTCCACCCATACAAGCTTGGTGTTCGCCTTGATTTGAGCCGAAATACCTGCGCCGATGGCCGGATCGTAATACTCAACCGACACGTTCATTTGCTTGAGCAGTCCGTTAGCCAGTGACTTCACTGGCTCGTACACGTTGGACGGAACCAGCACGTGATCACCGGGCGCAACGAATGGCAAAAACGCATACGCAACGGCAGCGAGTCCCGACGGAAAAAGCACCGAGTTGTAACCACCCTCCCATTCCGCAATACGGTTTTGCAGATCTCGCGTGGTGGGCGTGCCGACGGTGCCGTAGAC
>JANXNO010000622.1 GCA_025354075.1 Burkholderiales bacterium
GGAAATTCGAGTCGTCGCGCCCAATGCTGCCGCCGTCGGCATCGAACGCACGCGCTATCGACTGCTCGACAGGCGCTGCGTCGACTGAAACCACCTGAAGTGTCAGTGCTGGCATGAAATTCTTTGGACGGTTATGGGTTGGTGCTGTTTCGGCTATTTGCCGAGTACCGTACGGCGCGCACGAGCGAACTGCGCCCCCCAAATCGGGTGCCCACGTTCCGCCGCTAGCAAGTCAAAATTGGGATCAGCCTTCAATGCTCGCTCGAACGTTTGACGACATGCGGTCACGGCATTCGTCGAGCACTGCGAGAACGCCACAATTTTCAAGGCGCGCAAAAGCTGCGCCGAATCAAGCGTCCCGTCGTTGACTAACGGGTTGAGTTGACGAATCGCGCTGGCAAAATCGCCTCGATCATAGGAATCTGTTGCAGCTTGCAGTAATCGGTCGTTTGCATTGGCCTCGCCGGTCGGAGCGACAGGCGCAGGCGGCGGCGCGACGACAGGTGGAGCGGCGACTACGGGCGGAGGCGGTTTCGGCGCAGGTGCTGGATAGCTTACGGTGGCAGGCGGCGGCGTGGCGCACGACGCGACAAAAACTGTCATCAGTGCGAGATGGATGGGGCGAACGATTTTTTTCATATTCATTTTTCCTGATGTCGCATTTCGGCGTAGAGCCTTTGCAATATTCATGTCAAAAAGCATGGCGTACCGTCGTTGCCTTACCAGCGACAACCTCTACCGTCTTCGACACTGTCGCACCCGCTGGGTTTTGTATCTCGATGGTGTAGGTACCCGGAGCTAGCTGCAACTGCATCGTGGGCGGTGAAGCACCCTTGGACACTCCGTTGACAGAAATCGTGCCCCACGGCTTGATGCGTAAATCAACTTTTCCGAGCACCACCGCAGGAGGCGCGTCAGCTTTGGGGGCAGCGTCTTCAGGACGTAAGCCAGGCGTCAAAGGCGCAGCCAGCGGATCAACTGGACGCGTGGAATCTGGCGCAGGCGCGACGGCTACGGGAGGTTCCACTGGAGCCGCTACTGGGGGCGTTATCGCTGGAGGCGCGACGGTCGTCGGCGTTTCGACCGCAGGTCGGGTCGGCTCAACCACAGTCTCCGCCGGTTTGTCGCCACCAGCGTTCTGCTTGCCGAAGAACAAATAAGCGCCTGAACCCGCAACGGCGAGCAAGGCAACCGCGATGATGGCCACCGGCAACATGTTGTTTTTGCGAGTAGCCCCAGCAGCATCGCCCGCCTTCGCTGCCTGCGCCGAAGGTGCCTTGCTGTCTGCAGCAGCGGATCGATTGGGAACCTGAGCTGAGACGGTGTCGCCCGCCTTTTTTGCGACCGCGGCTGCGGGTGACGCTACAGGACGTGGGGAAGTACCCAGCAGATCTTCGAGCGCATCGGGTGCAGCCGCAGTAGCGCCGCCAGCTGAAATACCGGGATCGAGAATCTGATTGGGCACGCGTGACGTAGCAGCGAACGCATCAGTACTTTTCGGCTGCGCCGCCAAGGCCGGAGCTGAACTCGGAATATGCACAGTCCGCTGATAAATTACGGTGGAACTGACAGGTGTCGTGACCCAGCCCAGCGCGGCCCGTAATTCATCCACTGACTGGTAGCGATTTTCCGGCATGACCGCGAGACACTTCATCACCACCGCACACAAATTAGGAGAGAACTCTGCCCGTGCCGCTGTCGCTACGGGTTTCAACGGATCGTTCATCATGCGGGAGATCGCTTGCACTGGAACCTTGCCAGTCATCGCGTGATATAGCAGCCCGCCCACGGCGTATATATCCGTCCAGGCACCCTGTGCCATCGAGCCGTCATCGGAGTACTGCTCAATCGGCGCGTAACCCGGTTTAAGCACGGTCGTCAGCGCCCGTGTCATACCGCCAATAATTCGCCGCGCCGCACCGAAGTCCATGAGCACCGAACGTCCGTTCGGAAGCACCAGAATGTTGTCCGGAGCAATGTCGCGGTGATAGCACTTTTCATTGTGCAGTTCTTGGAGCGCCAGCAGAATCGGATCGAGGGTTTCACACAGCCACTGCTCGGTCACGATTTGCGGGTTGGTTCGCAACATTTCCCGGAGCGTCACGCCACGGTAGTAGCGCATTGCCATGTAGGCGGTGCCATTGCCTTCCCAAAAGCGGAAAACTTCAACCAATCCTGGGTGGGAGAACTTGGCGAGCATTCGTGCTTCGTTGATGAAGCTGAACAGTCCCGCATCAAACGTTTTGCTGTGCTCCTGCGAGCGAACTTGAACGGTTCCCGCACTGGTACGGCTGGCAAACGCCGAAGGCAGGTATTCCTTGATCGCCACGATACGATCCAGGCTCGAATCGCGAGCGCTGTAGACGATTCCGAACCCGCCTTCGCCAATGACGCCAGTGATCTCGAACTCGCCCAGGCGCGTGCCGCTGGGCATGGCGCTGGAGGCAGTGAGTGTGGGTGCGGTCATGTTGGAATGTCTCTCAGATGAATAGCGCGATTCGCAATGTCGCTATTTGAACGTGTGGGATACCGTGACCGGCGCGTTCTCGGTCACCTCAATCGTGCGTGTAACAGGTGCTGATGGCGGGTTAAAGATTTCAATGGTGTGCATTCCAACTGACATTCGCCGCTCGGTCAACGGTGGCGAAAATCCCCGGGTGATGCCGTCAATATCAATCCGCCCGCGCGGTTTGATATCAAACTTAACCAATCCCTCCGCAGCCACAGCAGGCGGCGCGCCAACCACTTCCGCTGCAGGCTTGGCTGGCGCTGGCTCCGGCGCAACCGGCGTTACGGTTGGGACGGGTACGGCCACGGGGGCCACAACGGCTTCCGCGGCTTTGCCTTTCATTTGCCACGCTGCGATGCCACCGAGTATTGCCAGACCGGCAATTACCGCGACGATGAGCGGCGTCTTGTTTGAAGTCGCTTCCGCAACACGCGGTGTGGCGGCACGCTCGCCGCGAATCAGAGGCTCTGCGGTAACGGGCGAATTCGTCGCAGCTGCGACACCCGACTCGCGGTTGGCGCTGGTAGCGGCGTGTTGGCCCGTGACCGTAACAATGGCCGGACCCGTCTTGGGTGCGATCTCGGGTTCGAGCCAGACGCGCGGCGGATTCGGCAACGTCACGACTCGCGGCTGAAGCCCTACGTTCCAGCCAAGCGCCTCGCGAAACTCGGTTACCGTCTGAAAGCGATTTTCAGTATGAACCATCATCGCTTTGCTGACTGCCTGTGAAAACGTCGTGGAGAATTTGTCACCGGTCAGTTGATTCACTGTTTGCAACGGGTCAGACATCATCCGAGACACCGCTTGCAGCGGCACTTTTCCAGTTGCCAGGTGATACAGCACACCACCCAATGCGTAGACGTCCGTCCACGCACCCTGCTTCATCGTGCCGTCGTCGCTGTATTGCTCAAGCGGGGCGTAACCCGGCTTCAGAACCGTGGTCAACGCTTGTGTAGCGTCACCAATGATCTTTCGTGCCGAACCGAAGTCAAGCAACACCGACCGGCCATCGGAGAGGATGATGTTATCCGGCGCAATATCGCGATGAAACACTTGCTCCCGGTGCAGCATTTCGAGTGCATCGAAGATCGGCCCCATGACCTGCGCGATGCGATCTTCGGTGAAATCCTCACCGCCCTTGGAGAGTACCTGTCGCAAAGTTTCGCCGCGATACAAGCGCATTGCCATATAGGCGGTGCCATTACCCTCCCAGAAACGGAACACTTCCACCAGCGCAGGATGCGCGAACTTCGCGAGCATTTTGGATTCATTGATGAAACTTTTCAGACCAGCGTCAAAGGTCGCACGGTGGTTGGCGGCGCGAACGGCAACGTGAACCCCGTCGATGCGACCGGCGAATGCGGCGGGCATGAATTCTTTGAGCGCGACGATGCGGTCGAGCGACGTGTCTCGCGCAAGATATACGATGCCAAAGCCGCCCTCACCGATCAGACCGATGATTTCAAAGTCAGAAACCTGCGTCCCAATGGCCAGACAGTTGGCATGGGTGGCAAGAAGGGTGCTTGGCGAACTCGACACTCGATACCTTAGTGAGACTTATAGGAAAGAACCATATCAGCTATTGCGCCACGCTGCCAGTGGCAAACGAGGTTCTGTCATCCCGCACGCGCCGCTAGAAGGCGAGGCCCACCTCTTCCAGAGACTTTGATTGAACGACACCAATGTTGCGTGCTTTGTAGTCCTGGGTCGCGGCCGTTCGCCCTTCGGCGAACAATTGCGCGGGTGCCCGCTTCTGGTTGCCAAGAGAAGTCGCATCGCTAATCTGCACGCGCGCGATACGCTTTTGCACATCAATGTCACGGATTTTTGCTTTGACATCGAATACATACGTGACCCGTTGGCACGATGCGCCACTCCCTGATACACAAAACGGAAACTCTTGCTGAAATGCGACAACCGCACCAATTAAAGTTTTTGCAAGCGCCGCTTTATCGTCAGTCGCGCGTGCTGCGATGCGTTCGCGCTCTGTGGTTGCCGCGATTTTCTGTTTCGCCAGCGCGTGACGACCGCACTCATCATCCGGGAACGAATCCATGAATCGTCGTAGCGCGACGACGGTGCTGGATGCGTTGAAGGCGGCGGCACACAGGTTTGCTCGCGAAGGTACTGCTGCAGCACTGCCCGACGGAGGTGCAGGTGAGGCGACTGGCTGAACGGGTGTCGCGGGAGCGGAGGTGTCAGCGGTTGGCAGCGACGCAACCGCCGCGTTGAACATAAAGGTCATTTCGCCCTTGGCGGTAGGCCGGCCAGCATCAAACTCGCCCTCGAATCGATCTCCGGAACCCCAGCGAAATATGCCGGTACCGTTGGGCAACCCCTTGCGCACCTGGCCCGTGTACACATCTCCCGACGCGAAAACGATATCCCCTTGCCCGGTTGCCTCATCGTTGCTCCAGTCGCCGTCGTAGGTGCCTCCGTCAGGAAAGCGCATTTGACCCAGGCCTTCTTTTCGATTGGCCTTCCACGCGCCCTCATAGCGCTGACCATCCGCCCATTCTTCCACCCCGGCGCCATCGCGTTGGCCGCGCAACCACTGGCCCGCGTAACTATTGCCCGATTTCTGGCGGTACGTACCGTTGCCCGTACGCTCCCCTTGAACAAAGTCTCCTTCGTACGAGTCGCCGTTGACGAACTGCAATTGACCGCGACCGTGTTGCAGATCGTTGGCCCACGTGCCGATATAGCGCAGGCCGTCAGCCCAGACATAGGTTCCGGTGCCCTCTTTACGGCTGTTTTTGAGGCTGCCTTGAAACGACCGCCCGTCGAAAAATTCAATCTTCCCCTCGCCGCTAATGGTGCCGGTGCTTTGATCTTGCACAAACGCGCCGCGGTAGACCGCATCCGGAGCGCGAATTTCTCGCGGCACAGCGGGCGCTGCTGGAGCGGTAGCCACTGTTGCGGCGGATGCGCCCGGCACGGCAACGGGCGGCGGTGCGGAGGACGCCAGCTTCGCCGCCGCCTGCTCATGAAGGCGAGCCAGACTCACCGGAACATCATCCAAGCAGTTCGCGACTCCGCAATCTCGTACGCTCTCCTGTGATCTAAGCTGCCCGCCACGAAATTCACCACGCAGGATGTATCGCAGTTGCCCGCTGGAGAACGCGATAACGTCGCCAACGCCATTGGCAGAGCCCGAGCTGCATGCTCCAGTCCAGGTAACCGACAAACGTTGTGCATTGGGAATCGAGCCAACCAGACAGCCGGTCTGCAGGTCGAATGCCGCGACGGCCCCCTGTCCGGTGACGGTCGCTGGCATTGCGCACAGCGCGGTCAGGGTGATGGTCACCATCCTACCCATACCCAACGTCACTATTCGATACATGAAGCACGCCTCCCATGGCTACCCGGATTGCGATTATCGCCTACGCAACGTCACTTGACTCGACTTCATACCGCTAAGTCGGTTCAACACGAACCTAACCCCGCTCGGTCGGACGAGAGAATGCGCAATGCTTTAACAAAGCCAATGATACCGCTAAATCTATCGAATTATTGGCAACAACTTGACGCTGTGATGTCCATCCCGCTTGGGCAAAAGCTCTCAAACACGGCAAACTCGACTTGTCTTGAGAATAGGTGTTCAGCCCAAGCGAATCGTCGTTTATAGCAACAAGTTGTTGTCGCATTCTGGTGAAGTAAGCG
>JANXNO010000661.1 GCA_025354075.1 Burkholderiales bacterium
TTTTCGCCTGCGGGTGAAAGCGACTGGGTAGCAGGCACCTTGAACCGGCCTCTCGTGACGGGTGACCGGTTGTGGGCCGATGATCGTGCCCGCGTTGAACTGCAAATTGGCAACGCGGTGGTTCGTATCGACGCGAGAACACAACTTACGTTGACCAACCTTGATGATCGCATTGCACAAATGAATGTGCAGGACGGTACGCTTAACCTGCGTGTGCGCCGACTGGATCGCGGTCAGGTGGTCGAAGTCGACACGCCTAATCTGGCGTTCGTGATTCGTCAGCCGGGTGAATACCGGGTGACCGTTGATGCGGCGCAGGATTCAACCGAAGTGCGCACCCGAAGCGGGCGGGCCGACGTCTACGCTACGGGCGCAAACTATGCGGTAGCGTCGGGTGCCGCGTATCGATTCTTCGGCGCGGGGCTCGCGGACTATGACGTGCTGACGCTGCCGCGCGCTGATGAATTTGACCGCTGGGGGCAGGCGCGGGACCGCAGATACGACAGTTCCACCTCGGCGCGGTACGTGTCGCGCGACGTAATCGGCTATCAGGACCTTGATCAATACGGCAGCTGGCGCTCGGTGCCAGAGTACGGCAATGTGTGGACGCCCAATCGCGTTGCCGCTGACTGGGCTCCGTACCGTGATGGCCATTGGTCGTGGGTCGAGCCGTGGGGCTGGACTTGGGTCGACGACCAGCCGTGGGGCTTTGCCGTGTCGCACTACGGGCGGTGGGCAAATGCGGGCGGTCGCTGGAGCTGGATACCGGGACCGGTCGCTGCGCGCGCTGTGTATGCGCCAGCGCTGGTTGCCTTTATCGGCGGCAGCAATTTTCAAGCAACCACGTCAAGCGGTGCCGTAGGCGCGGTGGGGTGGTTTCCGCTCGGCCCGCGTGAGGTGTATCGCCCCGCGTACGCCGTCAGCCGCGACTACTTCACCAACGTGAATGTGTCCAACACGGTCATCAACAACACCGTCATCATCAATAACTATGACAACCGCAATGCACCTGCGGCCAATACGGTGGTCTACGCCAATCGCAGTGTGCGCGGTGCCGTTGTCACTGTGCCGACCACCACGTTCGTCCAGTCGCAGCCCGTGGCGCGTGCAGCCTTGCGAGTACCGGAGGCGGCGATCACCGCCGCGCCGGTCAACACACTTGCTGCTGTGGTACCCACACAGAATAGTGTGCTTGGTGCAGCGGCGCAGCGGCCGAGGCCACCCCAGGTGAGAGAGCAGCGTTTTGTTGCACAAAGCACGCCGCCCGCCGCCGTGGTTGGTTTTGCGGTTCGCGAACGCGCACTGGCGGTCAATCCCGGAAAACCGGTGGAGGCCGCAGCGCTGGCCGCTCTGGCGGCGGCGAAGCCTGCCGCTTCGCCCGGCCGCAGTGAGGCTTCCAAACCCAGCGCGCCAACCGCGACTCCCAACGCTGCACCCAACGCAGGACCCGGGGCCGCGGTGGTTGCCGCCCCGCGAGTCGAGATCGTGCCGCCGCCACGCGCTTCAGGGACAGAGGTCGCGGCACCGCCTGCCAAAGCGCCGTCGGATCGACGCGGCAAAGGCGACCCATCGTCACGTCCCGCCCTGCCTGTGACGCCGCCTGTAAGCAACACACCGTCCGCTGCTGCGCCGGTACTGCCGCCCCCTGCAACGTTGCCTCCGACGGCACCGCCCGGAGCACGACCACCGTCCACGGCAGGTCCCGTGGAAGCGCCAAAGCCCATCACCAGGCCGTCAGAGCGGCCACGCGACCCGATCACCACCCAGCCGGTGCAAGCGGCGCCTGCGGCGGCACCCAAGGCACCAGCCGCGCCGGTCGCACCAGCCGCACCAGTTACGGTTCAAGTGCCACCGGTCGCGGCACCAGTGCAGCCGCCCACAGCGCAGCCCGTTGACCGTAAAGCCCCTACCCCACTGGCGCCGGCTCCTGTGCAGCCAGCGCAGAAACCTGGCATGCCATCGGTGGAGCCCCCCGCCAAAGCGGCTGCGCCAACACCAGCTCAAGCGGAGCAGCCCGCGCCAGCAAAGGCACAGCCTCCGGCGCGACGCGAGCAAAAGTCACCCCCGGCTGTAACCGAACCCAATGAGCGTCAACCAGGCCCGCCACCACGCGGACGCGGTGAGCAATCAGAGCCGGCCCGGGCGGCACCATCGCGCGCGCTGCCACCGCCGTCATCTGCGCCCGCACCCGCCCCTGCAGCCACGCCGGCACCGGCGGCAAAACCTGTGGAGCCCGCACCTGCGTCACCCCCGCCACCGACCAAGGCGCGCGATGACAAAAAGTCCGCCACGGCGAAGGATAAAAACGACGGCAAGCCGGACGATGAAGACCCGGCGCAGAAAGACGAGAAAGAAAAGAAGCGGAAGTAACCGAGCCGCTCATTTGCTCGTGGCGCGTTGCGAAAAACTGCATCGCGCTATCGGCAACGCTTCACCGTTCGCGCCCGGCGTAACCGGCATTGTGTTTATCGATAAAGAGGTGGCTCGCGCGCGGGGCTTACTTAAGCGTCCTAAGCCTGTTTCCACGCGTTGCCGACCGCCCGCGTACCGGCTCGGTCGACGCGCAATGCTACAACGCGCTGATCTGTACTTTACGCCACTTGATCACGCCACCGGGCGCGTCTTTGGGACCATTGCCGAATTGCAGCGCAATCGGGCCTG
Organism: Burkholderiales bacterium; assembly: GCA_025354075.1. Taxonomy (GTDB): domain Bacteria; phylum Pseudomonadota; class Gammaproteobacteria; order Burkholderiales; family Casimicrobiaceae; genus Casimicrobium. The sequence continues at coordinate 2,662 of JANXNO010000661.1, forward strand.
AGGAGAATTTGCTGTCTTGCACGTCCACCGTTTGAACACCGTTTAATTCAACGATCAGGCGACTACCTTTAGCGGTGATTACGAACGTGTTCCATTTGCCGCCGGCCTTCGGCATGGGCACCACTTTGGCGATGTCGACAATCGCGCCCGTGCCGAAATTGGGGTCGGGGCGCTGGTCGTAAATATTGACTTCGTACGAGTTCGCTGCAGTGACATTTTTGCGATCAGAGAGGCGCAGAAAAACGCCGCTATTGGTAGTGTGATCAGCCCAGAATTCAGCTTTGATCTGAAAGTCCGTGTAGGAATTTTTCGACACAAGATAGCTTGCAACTTTCGCCTGATCAGCAACGATCGCACCGTCTTCCGCTCGCCAGTTGGCGTCGCCCACACGATCAAAGTTTTCAAGGCCTGAGGCGCCATCCACCAGCGCGGTCCAGCTCGATTGAGTGGGCATTTGCGAACAGCCGAACAGCGTAGCGACGACGACTACCAGCGCAAGTTTTAGCGCGGAAACGTGTTTCATAGTGATCTCCTTTTTGTTGCAAGCCATCGAGCTTGTTGTCGGTGATTCTGCATCAGTTTGTACAGAAAATTGAAACGGTTTCGATATTCGTATTTCATAGCTATTCTGCATCGTAATCTGGAACATCTTTTTTGTAACAATGCCGTTCTATATGGGTTTATTCTGCATTTTTGCTATATCTCGACTTTTGCCATAATATCGATCTAAGCCCATATAAAGCATGGGATTAGCATTAAAGTTATAGGCAGGTAAATCGCTGTCAGCATCACTTTCGGCGCGCATGAACGCCGTTCGACGCTTCGATGAAAGCCTGATTGAATGCGGCTTACCTCGCAGTGGTAGAGTCTGGATCGTTCGCGTTGCACGCATCGTCTGGCCACCGCCAGCGGTTAATGTGAGGGAGGTCCAATGGCAGCAGCGAAGACTCAGGCAACGGCGGAAACGCTGGACGAATTTCTCGCCCGATCAGTGGACCCGTCGCGTCATGACGACTGTCGACGCATCGCCGCCATGATGCTCGAGGCGACCGGCGAAGCCCCGGTCATGTGGGGCGCAATCGTCGGCTTTGGGCGCTATCAGTACCAGTACCAAAGCGGGCGCACCGGCGAATGGCCGCTGGTTGCATTTTCGCCACGCAAAAATGACCTGACGCTGTACATCATGCCGGGCTTTGATCGCTATCAATCGCTGCTTGACGAGCTCGGCAAACACAAGACTGGCAAGTCCTGTCTGTACATCAGGCGTCTCGCGGACGTTGACCTGACGGTGCTCAACGCGCTCATCGTGAGCAGCGTAATTTCAATGAGTCCGACACGGGTAGGGTCGACATAGCGCTCAGCCGCAACAGCGGCGCAGACGCCTGCACAACAGGAATCAGTCGCCCATTTTCAGGCAATAAAAAAGCGTCCCGGGGGACGCTTTTTCTCTGCGCTTAAGAGCGCTTCAACGCGCTTATCGCGCGGGTCGAACCATCAGCAAAGCTGGGCAATGATTTCGTTCGGAATAGTTACCTCCTCGGGATTCATTGATGACGGACGAACCTTAGCACGCATTGATTCGAACTGCAAATCTCTCGTTAACAAAATAAATTCATAACAAAAAAACGCGTCTTGCCGCGCTTTGTAATCTGGTTGTATGCCGCCGCCATTTATCGTGCTGGAACTCATCAAACTAACCCAACACGACCGGCACCATGAACTCAAACAACGCAACCCGCACCAGCCCGTTCAACATCATCGCCGTTGCGGCGGCACTGCTTGCCCTCGCAGCCATTGTGGCCTCCGCGCGCTCAAGCGCAGACGTAGCAACCGCAGCAACGACAGCAGTGTCAACAACGCCGCAAGGCGCAGCGTCGGACGTGGCGGCGGCGTCACTGCCCGCAGAAACGCCCGCTTCTATGAGTTATCACGACAGCATCAACGTTGCCGCCATTGCCGTGGCAGCCTACGACCGATAGCGCACATCGCCCCTGCCAGCGCCGGGGTGGTCGTCGACAGGGGCCTGCGCTATGCTCTTTGTCATGACTACATCTACTTTTATACCTGGCAAAGACGCCTCGCTTGAATCCACCATTGAGACGCTGACCGGCAAATTGCTCGCGCTTGGTTTTCATATTGAAGAGCGCAGTTGGCTCAACCCGGTGGACGGTATTTGGTCCGTTCATATACGGGACCGCGATTGCCCGCTGTTGTTCACCAATGGCAAGGGCGCGACCAAACTCGCCTGTATGGCGAGCGCGCTTGGTGAATATTTTGAGCGGCTGTCGACCAATTATTTCTGGACCCATTACTACCTCGGCCCGGTCGTGGCGGCGCGCGCGTATGTGCATTACCCGCAGGAAAAATGGTTTGCACCGAACAAGGATGGTTCGTGGCCGAAAGCGCTGCTGAATCCGGAGCTGCATACGTTCTACAACCCGGAAAACAACATCGATGCGACCACATTGGTCGAGTTCAATTCCGGCAATGTTGAGCGTGGCATTTGCGCAATTCCGTACGTGCGTGAGCGCGACGGCGCAACGACCTACATCCCGGTCAACATCATCGGCAATTTGTACGTGAGCAACGGCATGTCGGCCGGCAACACGCAGGCGGAGGCGCGGACGCAAGCGCTGTCAGAAATTTTCGAGCGCAACATCAAAGGCCGCATCATCGCTGAAGGTATTTGCCTGCCCGACGTACCCGAGGCCGTGATCGCACGCTACCCGCGTATCGCAGCAGGCGTCAAGGCATTGCGTGAAGCGGGCTTTGGCATTCTGGTGAAAGATGCATCGCTTGGCGGCCAATATCCGGTGATGAACGTGACGCTTTTGAATCCAAAAGATCAAGGTTGCTTTGCAAGTTTTGGTGGTCATCCGCGTTTTGAGATTGCGCTGGAGCGTGCGTTAACCGAGCTGCTGCAAGGTCGCGCGCTCGATTCGCTGGAAGGCTTTCCGCCACCGGTGTTTGATCTCGAAGAAGCGGCCAGCTCGCCCAACATCGAAATCCACTTTGTCGATTCGAGCGGCGTGATTCACTGGAATTTCCTCGGCGACAAGCCGGACTACGAATTCTGCGACTGGAATTTCGGCAACACCACCGCCGAAGATTACGCGTGGGCCGTAGATCGCATTCACAACGATGGCTACGACATTTACGTCGCCGATTTTGCGCATCTAGGCGTGTATGGTTGCCGAATTCTGGTGCCGGGCATGTCGGAGATTTATCCGATTGAAGACCTGGACTTCGAGAACAACAGCGTGGCCAACGACTTCCGCGAAGCGGTGCTTAATCTCACCGATCTCGACGACGAGGAATGCTCTGACCTGCTCGACACATTGAACGAATCCGGACTCGCTGATCAGCGTCCGTTGCCGCTGTTAATTGGCATGGCGGCTGATGCGGATTCATTCTGGGCTGATTTGCGTATCGGCGAATTGAAAACGCTTTTAGCGCTGGCGATTGGCGACCGTGAGGCCGCGCTTGAAGGTTGCGACTGGATCAAGCATTTCGATCAACTCGATCCGAAGCGTCGCCTCGTCTACGCCTGCGTCGAAAACCTGCTCAACCTCACTGACCTGGGCGAGACGAAAGCGTACGTGGCCAATTTGCGCTTGCTTTACGGCGCAGACACCGTGACGAAGGCCGAAGCGCTTATTGCCAAAAAGAATCGCTTCATGGGCCTCTCAGCGCCGGGACTGATGATGGACGGCTGCGTGATGCACCAGAAGTTACTCGTGGCGTACGACAAGCTGCACGCGCGGGTGGCCTGATGCGCAAAAGGCTCGTTACTCTTGCGACGTTTGTGGCGTCGATGGCCCTGTCATATGCGTCGTGGGCAGAGCGGCTCACCCTTCCTGAAACGACCGTCTCGTTCGAAGCGCCCACCGGATTCACCGCACTTAGCGACGATGAAATCAAGGCTAAGTATCCTTCGAATCGCGCGCCGCGCTTTGTGCGCGGCAATGCCTCGCGCGGCACCACCATTGCTTACGAAATCAGGCCGAACGCGATCCCTGACAGTGCGCTTGAAAATGCAATGGGCGCATTCGAGCAAGTGTTCACCCGCATCATTCCAGGTATCGTCTGGAAGCGTCGCGAAATTGTGCAGCGCGCCGGGCAACGCTGGATTGAGCTCGAGGCGACGTCAAACGCTATCGATACCGACATTCACAACCTGATGCTGATCACGCCTTACGATGGCAAGCTGCTGACGTTTAACTTCAATTCGACCAAGGAACAGTTTCCGAAATTTGAGCGCGAACTGCGAACCAGCATTGACTCGATTCGTCTGAAGTAAGGTCACGAGGGCGGTGCCTCGGAAGCGTCTTCTCTTTCGCGACGAATCTCCCGCAACATAAACAGATAAAGCCCCTCAACTTTCTCGCGCGCCCACGGGGTTCTGCGCAGAAATTTGAGGCTGGATGCCACACTCGGGTCATGCGTGAAGCAACGCAGCGGAATGCGCTCGGCCAGCGCCGGCCAGCCGAAGTGCGTTGACAGCGCAGTGACGATGGTTTCCAGCGTCAGGCCGTGTAACGGGTTGGCGCGCTGCGACGGTGCGGATGGCGGAAATTGCATTGCGTAATTGTGTCACTCCCCGCGCGCGCCTGCGGGCAGCCCGTTCACGTCTTGTTACATCTTGCCGTCGGCAACGCCGGCCGCCACCGCGTTACAAGCAGTAGGACATCCCCCACAACCGGTGGCGGTGCCGTCTGGTGGCAGCCCTGCTGTTGCAATCAGATGCTTCCTTCATAATGCAAACAAAGGCGAAGGCTCTTGATTGCAACCTGCTATTGGTGAGCTTTTGTAGAAAAGGAAACAGCTATGAAACTCCGTAAATTATTGATTGCTGGAATGTGTGTGGCCTCCCTCGGCGGCGCTGCCCTGCCGATGGTCGCGAACGCGCAGGTCAGCGTGTACTTAAACTCTGCGCCGCCTCCGCCCCGATTTGAAGCTGTTCCTGCAGCACGACGCGGCTATATCTGGGTGCCGGGCTACTGGACCGCGCGAGGCCGTCGTCACGTGTGGCAAAACGGACATTGGGAACGATCCCGTGCAGGTTACAACTACGTGCAGCCCAACTGGGTGCAGCGCGACAACCGCTGGGAATTCAACCGAGGACGCTGGAATCGCGGTGATCGGGACCGTGACGGCGTGCCAAACAACCGTGATCGCGCGCCTAACAACCCATACCGTCAGTAGCGCGGATAAGATTCACGAAGACACAGGAAGAGAGCGCAAACTTTAAGAGCTTGCGCGCTTCGTTGTGCCTGCGAGCCCTGACCGTAGAGCAGGTTTGTCGCCATGCTTCGCAGTCGGTATCTACGGCGTGCCGCAACACTATCACTGGCCAAGCATGAACACGGAACAACTGGAATACGTGGGTTTTTGGGCCCGCGTCGGCGCAGCTCTGATTGATACCGTACTGATTCTGATCGTGGTCACACCCGTGATGCATTTTGTATACGGCTCCGACTATTCATTCGACGGCGCAATCGTAAAAGGGCCTGTTGATTTCATCGTTTCATGGATATTGCCGGCGGTCGCGGTAATCTGGTTCTGGATCGCGCGACAAGCCACGCCGGGCAAGATGGTCATTGCTGCGCGCATCGTGGACGCGACGACCGGCGCGCCAGCGAGCACGGGTCAGCTGATTGGTCGCTACTTCGCATACTACGTTTCGATTCTTCCGTTCCTGCTCGGGCTGATCTGGGTCGGCATCGATCCGCGCAAACAGGGTTGGCATGACAAGCTCGCTAACACCGTCGTAGTGCGCGCAAAAAATCGAGGCGCTCAGCCGGTGGTGTTTTCGACCGACCGCAAATAGCGGGAAATCAGCGCGCTGCATCGGCCTGGTTGTAGCTCACGCAGCCAACAGACCGGGCGCGCCAACGCCCGCATTAATGATGCGATAAACGGGCTGGATGTCTACATCGACGGCAACGATAAGTCGACAAAATGCGCATTCCTCAACGGAGGGCAAACAAACCGTAAAGTGTCCACAGGTCAAGCGTTTTCAGGGTGTCTGCAAGGCGACAAAATCGCCGCTGGCAGCACACTCGCCAGCCGCGCAATACCGCCGTCGGCACCGAAATTTTTAATGGGCGGTCGTGCGCGCCGGTCGCTTCGATCAACGCAGCGGATACGCGTACATCAATCCGCCCTTGTTCCACAGATTGTTCAGGCCGCGTGGGAGTTTGACGGCGCTGGTGGGGCCGAGGTTACGTTCGAACATTTCTCCGTAGTTGCCACTGGCTTTGATGGCGCGCACCATCCAGTCTTTATCGAGGCCGAGCAGTTTGCCGGTGTCTTCGGTGGTGCCGAGCATGCGTTGAATCACCGGGTCCTGGCTGCTGGCTTTCATGGCGTCAATATTGGCTTTGGTGACGCCGTATTCTTCGGCTTCGAGCAGACCGTAGATCACCCATTTGACAATCGCGAACCATTCGTCGTCGCCACGTCGCACCATCGGGCCGAGCGGTTCTTTGGAGATCAACGTAGGCAGAATCAAATGGTCGTCGGGATTCTTGGCTTCTTTGTTACGCACCGAAGCGAGCCCCGATGCGTCGGTCGTATAGCCCACGCAGCGACCCGCAAAATACGCGTTGATCAAGCCGTCGAGTGACTCAAATACCACGGGCTTCAGCGCCAGATTATTGGTTCGCGAATAGTCGGCGAGATTCTTTTCTGTGGTCGACCCGGACAACACGCAAATCGTTTGCCCCTTGAGTTGCTTCACGTCTTTGATCTTGGTTTTGGTCGGCACCATGAAGCCCTGGCCGTCGTAATACAGCGGCGCGGTCATGTGCAAACCGAGCGATGCGTCGCGCGTCAGGGTGAACGTGGTGTTGCGCGACAGCACGTCGAGTTCGCCGCTTTGCAGCGCGGGCAAGCGTTGCTGCGAATTCAGCGGCGTCCACTTTACTTTGTTGCCGTCACCGAGCACGACTGCGGCTAGCGCCCGGCAAAAATCAACGTCCAGTCCCGACCACGTACCGCCGGTGTCTGCCTGCGAAAAGCCGGCGAGGCCGGTGTTAACACCGCACACCAGTTGCCCGCGCGCCTTGACCGCGTCGAGCGTCTTGCCGGCGTGCGCTGGCAGCGCGGCCAGCGCCAGCGCTGTAG
>JANXNO010000017.1 GCA_025354075.1 Burkholderiales bacterium
AGCTGCCACACATCATGATGCACAGCGGTCACGTGAACGTGGCAGTCAATCAGCCCCGGCAGCACGACGCGGCCTTTCAGATCCACGCTATCGGCAGCGCTGACCGTGATGTCGCCCACGGTGACCGAGGCGATGCGACCATCCGCGACCATCACCGTGCCTGCGGGCAACACGACACCGTTCAGACTGTCAAATACGCGGGCATTGCGAAGCACCTGGCGAGACATGGACGTCACCTCAAAGCTGAATTAATTACGCGACACAGACAGCAGCATATCCGCAGCCATCGCCTCAGGGTTTACGTTTTCGGGGTTAAACGATATAAAGACGCATTGACCCACAAAACTATGCCCACGCCCCTTAAAGTCACCCCTCAACTGTTTCAGCTCGCAGCCAGCGGCGATGCGGTTGCCATGAGCGCACTGTACGCGGAGCTGTATCCCGAAATCAAGCGGGTGGCGCGTGCTCGCCTTGCGCAGGCCGGTGGCGTGACGGGCCTCAACGCCACGGCACTGGTACATGAAGGTTTCATGCGGATGGCCGAGCGTGAAGGTTTGAATGGCGACACACGGGTGCAGTTTTTCGCCTATGTTGGCAAGGTGCTGCGCTCCATCGTCATCGACTTCATCCGCGCCCGTGACGCCGAAAAACGCGGCGGCGGCTCCACGCTCCTGACCTTGTCCCATGCCGATTCGACCGCCGACAGTCTTCTGCCCGCTGTCGACGTGATCGCGCTGGATCGCGCACTGGAGCGACTGAAGGCCGTGGACGAAGGCATGTACCAGACCGCCGAGCTGCACTTTTTTTGCGGTATGACCATCGTCGAAACGTCCGAGGCGCGCGGCATTTCAACGCGCACCGTGAACCGCGAAATCACCAAGGCGCGCGCGCTGCTGGCGGAATGGCTTGACGTTACCGCGGCCCCCAACTGAGTTGGCGCTGACGCAGTTTTTGCCGCCTTTGCGTCCTTTCCAGAGCGATGACTAACACCGCTCCGCCTCCCCAACCGCCCAGCGTGCCAGCGCCACCGCCCGCCGCGCCGATTGAGCCCTCAAATATTGCGGACGATTTTGATCCGGCCTTCTGGAAAGCCGTCAACGTCGCGCTGGACGAGGCGCTCGAATGCACCGATCTGACGCGACCAGCGTTCGTCAAACAATTGCACGAACGCGACGCGCGCCTGGCGCAGGAAGTGCGCAAGCTATTGGGCCGCGCACACGCGCACACGCTGGTTACAAACGTCGTTCGCCATCCGGTCGCAGGGTTCACCTCACAGCTCGCGCCAGAGCTCGGTGACGCGGGCGAGCGTGGCTTTGATGGGCTGCTGCAACGTGCCCTACGCGCCGAGCGTGCGCGCAGCCGCGACGTGCGAAGCGCTGGCGAGCGCTGCGGCGCGTGGCAGCTTCAAGAGGTTATTGGCGTGGGCGGCATGGGCGAAGTCTGGCTTGCCACCCGCGCGGACGGCTTGTTTCAGGCCAAAGCCGCCGTCAAATTTTTGCGAGCCGATGGCGAAACGGCTCAATTCGAGGCCCGTTTTGCCCAAGAGCGCGCCTTACTCGCGCGACTCAACCATCCCGGCATTGCGCGGCTGATCGACGCCGGACGCCTGTTCGGTCAGCCCTTCCTGGTGCTCGAATACGTCGAGGGCATGCCGCTGCTGAACTATGCCGCCGAGCACGCTACCACCGTTGAATCCCGCATTGCGCTGATCCGCGAAATTGGTGAAGCGGTGTCGTACGCCCACTCGCAACTGGTGGTGCATCGCGACTTGAAGCCGTCCAACGTGCTGGTCACGCCCGGCGGCCACGTCAAGCTGCTCGATTTTGGCGTGGCGGGCCTGCTGGACGACCGCGACCATGACGAGGCCACGACCTCGGACGCGACCAAAATCGGCGGCCGTGGCTTGACGGTGGAATACGCCGCGCCCGAACAAATCAGCGGCGAGGCGACCGGTGTCGGCAGCGATATTTATTCGCTCGGCGGTCTCGCGTATCACCTGCTGTCCGGGCGACGCGCCCATCTGCCGGACAAGCCCGGTCGTGCCGCGCTGGAATACGCGGTGCTGCATGTCACACCGGAGCGCGTATCGCACGCCGCCACACAGCGCGGCCATGCCACCGCGAAAGACAACATTCCACCACCCACCGACGTGCATCGCCTGCAAGGGGATCTGGACGCGATCATTTCCCGCGCACTTCGCATCGAACCGATGGATCGTTACCGCACGATGGAGGCGTTTGTCGCCGACTTGCAGCGCTGGGCGTCGCACCGTCCCATCGCCGCACGCCGCGAAGACCGCAGCTATCGCACCAGGCTCTGGCTGCGCCGCAACTGGCTGCCCGTAGGCCTGACCACCACACTGATCGTGGCGCTCGGCTCGGGGCTTGCGATTTCGTTGTGGCAGTATCAACGCGCCAGCGCAGAAGCCACCCGGGCCAATCAGGCGACCGACTATCTGGCAGATCTGTTTCGCAAGGCTGATCCGGAATTTCACGGTGGTGACTGGCCGAGCGCGCTGGTGTTGCTTGAGCAAGCAAAGAACGAGATCGCAGTTCGATTTGCCGACGTACCGCAAACTCAGGAGCGGCTCAACGCGTCATTGGCCAGCATCTACACGTCCCTCGGACGCAACCCCGAGGCGCTGCTGCTGGCCGAGCAGTCGTTCACCAGCGCAACCGCTTTGTTCGGAGCCGATTCGTTGCGGGCGCTGTCCGCAGAGGTCACGCTGTGCGTCGTAATGGCTCGTCTTGATCGCGGCAAAGAAGTCATTGCCCGCATCGACCGCTTGTTACCCATCACCGCCAAACTCGCCACCACCCAACCCGCGCTGCGCCGCGCCGCACTGCTGGCCGCCGTCAATGTTTATAACGATGCACGGCTGAGCGAAAAAGCCGAAGCGGCGTTACAGCAATACAGCGAATTCATCGACAAAAGTGGTCATAAAACTGCGTGGGACGATGCCGAGGTTGACGGCGAACGAGCCGCCATTTTTGCCAACAAGGGTGATCTGCAAAACGAATATGCGCTGCTTAAAAAGCATGAAGCGACCTATTTGCATCCGCCGCAAAACCAGCTCAAGGCGGGGCTTGCGTACCTCGGCAATTTGATTTCGGTGCAGTTAGCGGTGGGCGACACGACGGGCCTGGAAACCCGTGCCCTGGCGTTGATTGCAAAGTGGGACAGTTTGGCGGGCCCGAACAACCGGCACAGCCTTGAAGTGCTCGATGAGATCGCATTTTTCGAGATGCGCTACGGCACGCCTGCAGCCGCCAATCGCGCCTATCAGGATCGCGTGAACCGACTCCTCACCGCATCCGGTGACAGCGCCGCCGTGGACTACGCCAAGCTCGATCTGCTCGAAGTGGACACGCTGTTTGCGCTGGCTCCGGAGACCGAGCTGCGTCGTGGCTTTGCCGAATTGCTTGCCGTGACGGAAGCGCCGGAAACACGGGCCACATCGCGTCGTCTGTTTCGCTTTCGCTGGCGACTGATTTTGGTCGCTGCGGCACTCAATGACCTGCCTGCGATGCAGCGGCTTCTTGAGCAGGCAGAGGCTTTCATCCGTACCGAGGGCATCACGGAAGGCGTCGATTTCAGGTCACTTCAGTCAGTGCGCAATGCAGTCATCG
>JANXNO010000020.1 GCA_025354075.1 Burkholderiales bacterium
GGCGAAGGCAAAGAGCTGGCGCTCGGCTTCGCTGTCAACGGCCTGATCGACGACGATCCCGCCAAGATTTTGCGCAAGAACGGCATGCGACCGGGCGACGTGCTGATCCTCACCAAACCGATCGGCACCGGCACGCTGTTCGCTGCGCATGCAAGGCTCGCAGCGAAGGGACGATGGATCGACGGCGCGTTAAAGTCAATGGTGATTTCGAATCGGCTCGGCGCGAAATGCCTCACTGAATATGGAGCGACCGCCTGTACCGATTTGACTGGCTTCGGCCTGTTGGGTCACCTGGTCGAAATGACCCGTCCGTCTGGCGTCGACGCCGAGCTAAATCTGACCAGTCTGCCATTACTAGACGGCGCAGAAGAATGCGTCGCACAAGGCATCGTCAGCTCACTACAAAGCGCCAACGTCCGCCTGCGCCGCGCCCTGCGCAACCAGGAAGCGATGGTCAGACATCCACGCTACCCGCTGATTTTCGACCCACAAACCGCCGGTGGATTGCTGGCGAGCGTACCTGCGGATAGGGTCAAGGCGTGCATGGTCGCGCTCCGTGAATTGGGCTATGTGCACACCGTCGCGATTGGAAAAATCGTTGCCCAGGGTGAGGCGCTGGAGCCTATCGTTTTGGTCGTTTGAGCCGTAACTTGCGCTTGCGCCGTCGCTGAACAGACATCTTTGGGGATTGAACGCAGCACCGTGCCGAGACACTCACCGAGCGGCTGCCAAAACCGGCTGGGCATCCAGCAACAATACGTTACAGACGGGCAGTAAAGCCCGGCGGCTCTAGTACAGTTGTCCGCGAAGATGGGGCTCCGCTTCGGGTCACCGCGCGCATTCTTCGGACTATCCGATTGACACGATCATCGGTCTGTCATATACAGCACCCTGCTGCAACGGCAGGTGTTCTGACGAGGGATTATGGCAAGTGTGACCATTCAGGGCGTGAAGAAAAAATTCGGCGCAACCGATATTCTTCACGGTGTAGACATTGATATCGCGGACGGAACGTTTACGGTGCTGGTGGGGCCGTCGGGCTGCGGAAAATCGACCCTGCTGCGGATGATCGCAGGGCTTGAGGAAATCACTGGCGGCGAGATTCGTATTGGCGACAAGCGGGTGAACGATCTGCCGCCAAAAGAACGCGACATTGCGATGGTGTTTCAAAACTACGCGCTGTATCCGCACATGACAGTGCGTGACAACATGGCATTTGCGTTGATGCTGGCCAAGCAGGACAAGGCGACCATTGACGCGAAGGTCGCGCGCGCGGCAGAAATTCTGGCGCTCGGCGCGCTGCTGGATCGCTATCCGCGCCAGCTCTCCGGCGGTCAGCGGCAACGCGTAGCGATGGGCCGCGCTATTGTGCGTGACCCGCAAGTATTTTTGTTTGACGAACCGCTGTCGAATCTTGATGCGAAGCTGCGCGTCGCCATGCGCAGCGAAATCAAGGAGCTGCATCAGCGGCTGAAAACCACGTCGATTTACGTTACGCACGACCAGATCGAGGCGATGACGATGGGTGACAAGATTGTGGTGATGCGCGACGGTCGCATTGAGCAAACTGGCAGCCCACTTGAGCTTTATGACCATCCAGCCAACCAGTTTGTAGCCGGATTTATCGGCTCACCATCGATGAATTTTTTGCCGGGGATCTTGCGTCGCAGTGCGGATGGTTTGCGCGTTGAGCTCGCGGATGGCACGCAACTCGATGCGCCGCCCCAGAGCAGCGGTGTTGATGGGCAACCGGTTATTTTCGGCACCCGTCCTGAGCATCTCACGCTGGTTCCCGAGGGTGCTGCGCACGGGGGCATTCCATCGCGCGTGGTGGTCATGGAGCCGTCCGGTATGGATACGTTTGTGGCGTGTCGCCATGAGGGCGTCGAGCTTTCGGCGGTGTTCCGCGAACGACACGATTTCGCGCCAGGCAGCACGATTCATCTGCAGCCGGACATGAAAACCGCGCATTTGTTCAGCGTCGATACCGGGCAACGCCTGGCCGCCTGACGCAGCCTGATGAGGCGCCTGCGGTGGAGTCTGCAGCGCATTCATCATTTGACCCCGATAGCTAATTGGTAACTGTTCACAACACAAGGAGGCAACAATGAGTGACTTTAATCGCCGCAAGTTTCTGGCGAATTCCGCGGGTGTAGCCGCTGCCGCAACCGTCGGCGCAGGCAGCGCCATCTGGTCGCCGTTTATTAACGCGCAAACCGTTTCGTTCAAACCGGAAAAGGGTGCCAAGCTGCGCGTCTTGCGCTGGAGCCGCTTCGTGCAGGGCGACATCGACGCCTACATGATCAACGTCAAGCGCTTCACCGAAAAAACCGGAATCGAAGTGCGTGTGGATAACGAGGGCTGGGAAGACGTACGGCCCAAAGCGGCGGTTGCAGCCAACACCGGCGCCGGTCCCGACATTATTTTGTCGACTAACGATGACGCTAATCTGTATCCCGACAAGCTGCTCGATGTGACCGATCTTGCGGAGTATCTCGGCAAGAAATACGGCGGCTGGTATCCCGCAGTGCAACAGTATCTGCGTCCCGACGGCAAGAAGTGGATCGGTCTCGGCCTCGGGGCTGCGGGCTCGATGATCGTGTATCGCCAGAGCATGGTCAAAGCGGCAGGCTTCGACACGTTTCCGAAAGACACGGCAGGCTTTCTCGCTCTGCACAAAGCGTTGAAAGAAAAAGGCACGCCCGGTGGCTATGCGCTCGGCAATGCGACGGGCGATAGCTTGTGGACGAACTGGCTGATCTGGTCGCACGGCGGCAAACTGGTCGACGCAAACAATAAGGTCGTCATCGATAGCCCGGAAACAATCAAGGCACTGGAATACGCGAAAGAGCTTTACGCGAATTTCATTCCGGGTACGCTGTCATGGCTCGACCCGAACAACAACAAAGCGTTTCTGGATGGTCAGATCAGCGTCACTAACAACGGTATTTCGATCTATTACGCCGCCAAAAATTCGACTGATCCGAAGATCAAGGAAATGGCCGCTGACATCCAGCACGCCTCGTTCCCGATCGGGCCGGTCGGCGTGCCAACCGAGTCGCATCTGTTCTTCAACCAGATGATCATGAAGTACACCAAGTACCCTCAGGCTGCGAAGGAATTCCTGCGCTTCATGATGGAGCAGGAGCAGTTCGAACCGTGGCTCGCAGGCGCGGGTGGCTACATCGCGCAACCTCTGGCAGCCTACGAGAAAGCTGCCGTCTGGACGAGCGATCCAAAAAACATGGCCTATCGTGACTGCGTGAAAAACATGCGTCCATCGGGTTACGCTGGCAAGCTGGGGTACGCGTCCGCAGGCGCAGGTGCCGACTTCATCGTGACCAACATGGTCGCCGAAGCAGCCAGTGGTGCCAAGACGCCGAAGGAAGCCGCTGAACGGGCACAGAAACGTGCTGAGCGGTACTACAAAGTCTGATCGCAGTAGCAATGCTGATGACGTGACGTTTCGTCGTTGCATTTAGTTGTCAAGCCAGCCTCGCGCTGGTCTGACATTGTTTACTCCGGGTGAGCGCTGTTGTGGCGTGCACCTGACCCGCCGGACTTTCGCCGATGTTTGACAGATTCCAGAACAGCCGTAACGCACTAGGGCTCATTTTCATGCTGCCCGCAGCGCTACTGCTGTTGTTGTTCTTGACCTATCCGCTCGGGCTGGGCGTGTGGCTCGGCTTCACGGACGCGAAGGTCGGCCGCCCGGGCGAATGGATTGGCTTTGAGAATTATGTGTTCATCGCGACTGATAGCGTCACCCAGCTGGCGCTATTCAATACCCTTTTCTACACCACCATTGCCAGCGTGCTTAAGTTCTTTCTTGGTCTGTGGCTTGCACTTCTGCTCAACCGCAATTTACGCTTCAAGAGCTTCTTTCGCGCCGTAATTTTGTTGCCGTACATCGTGCCGACTGCGTTGTCAGCCATCGCCTTCTGGTGGTTGTTTGACGCTCAGTTTTCCATCATTAGTTGGGTACTGGTCAAACTGGGGATCATCGATACTTATATCGATTTTTTGGGCAGTCCGTGGAACGCGCGGTTCTCGGTGATTGCGGCGAACGTGTGGCGCGGCGTGCCGTTCGTTGCCATCACGTTGCTTGCCGGATTGCAGACCATTTCGCCTTCGTACTACGAAGCATCCGCCATTGACGGCGCGACGCCGTGGCAGCAATTTCGCTATGTCACGCTGCCGCTGCTGACGCCAATTATCGCGGTGGTAATGACGTTCTCGGTGCTGTTCACCTTCACCGACTTCCAGCTGATTTACGTGATTACACGCGGTGGGCCGTTGAACGCAACGCATCTGATGGCGACACTGTCGTTCCAGCGCGCGATTTCGGGTGGCGCACTCGGTGAAGGTGCCGCAATTTCTATTGCGATGGTGCCGTTTCTGCTGGCGGCGATTATGTTCAGCTACTTCGGCTTGCAGCGCCGCGTCTGGCAACAGGGTGGGGGTGACAAATGAGCCGCGATACTGGCACTGACACGGCGGGCATGACCTTCCTCGAATCGACCCCGAAAAAAATGCTCAACGCGTACCTGCCGCTCGGTGCATTTTTGTTCGTGTTGCTATTCCCCTTCTACTGGATGGCAATCACCGCGTTTAAGCCGGACAACGAGCTCTTGTCGCGCGACGGCAATCCGTTCTGGATCAATTCGCCAACGCTCGCTCACGTAAAAAAGCTGTTGTTCGACACCGCCTATCCCGAATGGATGTGGAACACGGTGGTGGTGTCCGTAACGGCTACGTTCTTCTCGCTCGCGGCGTCTGTGCTCGCCGCGTATGCCATCGAGCGGTTGCGGTTTTCTGGAGCCAAGCAAGTCGGGTTGGCGATTTTTCTGGCTTATCTGGTGCCACCTTCGATCCTGTTCATTCCGTTGGCCTCCGTGGTGTTTCAACTCGGGCTGTTCGACACGCGGCTGGCGCTGATCCTGACTTACCCAACCTTTCTCATTCCGTTTTGCACCTGGTTACTCATGGGCTATTTCCGCTCAATTCCGTTTGAGTTGGAGGAATGCGCGCTGATCGACGGTGCGACACGCTGGCAGATACTCACCAAGATTGTGCTGCCACTGGCGGTGCCGGGGCTCATTTCTGCGGGTATTTTTGCGTTCACGCTGTCGTGGAACGAGTTTATTTACGCGCTCACCTTCGTCTCTTCATCCGAGATCAAGACGCTGCCGGTGGGCGTAGTCACAGAGCTGGTTGAAGGCGATGTTTACCACTGGGGCTCACTCATGGCCGGCGCACTCTTTGGTTCGCTGCCAGTTGCGTTTATCTATTCGTTCTTTGTTGAATACTACGTTTCTGGAATGACGGGCTCGGTCAAGGAATAGCGGCGGGGCGCACCACTTCGCCTTTTTTTCGCATCGCTTGAGCCGCGTCAACGGCTACCCGTCTGGTGACAGAAATACAATGGCGCATTCACCTTTTGTTTGACCCATCATGTCTTATCGTGGCCTCAATGTTCTCGGCTCTCCTATCAAAGATTGCAGTCATGATCCTTTGACTGGATTTACGCGAACGGGATGTTGCGAAACCGGGGCACAGGACACCGGCTCACACACCGTGTGCGCAATCATGACCGACGAGTTTTTGACTTTCAGCGCATCACGTGGGAACGATCTATCTACGCCCGCCCCCATGTGGGGCTTTCCAGGCCTGATCGCGGGGGACCGCTGGTGTTTGTGTGCCCGCCGCTGGCTTGAGGCGTATGGCGCGGGTTGCGCGCCACAAGTCGCACTGGAATCGACGCACGAGAAGGCGCTCGACATCATTCCCCTCGCCGCATTGCGCGAGCATGCGCAGGCGATTGCGTCTTAGACCACTTGATAGGTCACTCGACCTTTAGCTTCGCGTCAGCCACCAGCTTCTTCCAGCCGTTGTAGTCATGCGCGATAAACGTTGCCAGCCGTTCCGGCCCGCCGGGGGTTAAGTCCACCCCGTCGTTGCTCAGGCGCTCCTGAACGTCCTTATGTGACAGAAATTTCTGCACTTCAGCATTGAGCCGGTTGACAATCGCCGAAGGTGTTCCCGCCGGTGCAACCAGACCCCAGTAGTTGTAAACCTCAGTGCCATTCGCGCCAGCCTCCTTCATCGTCGGCACGTCAGGCATCAGTGAAGAGCGCTTGTCGCCGGTGACTGCCAGCGCACGTGCCTTGCCGCCCTTGATATGAGGCAACACAGCGGGAATGGTGCCGGTGAGCAGCGCGATTGATCCACCCAACAAATCTGTGGTCGCTGGCGCAATGCCTTTGTACGGCACATGCAGAATGTCGGTACCGGTTTTCAACTTGAAAAGCTCAAGCGCCAGATGATTGACTCCGCCCGCGCCCGCGCTTCCGTACGCGAGTTTGCCAGGGTTAGCTTGAGCGAACGCGATCATTTCGCGCATACTGGCAAACGGGGCTTGCGCATTGGCGATCCACACCAGCGGGCCTGCGGCAATCAGTGCGATGGGTGTGAACTGTTTGACCGGGTCGTAATTCGCAACGGTTGGCGTCGCGGCGGCAACCGTGGTGAATGGCGAGGCCACAAACAGCAAGGTGTAACCATCCGGCGCGGCGCTTGCAACAAATTGAGTGCCAATTGCCCCGCTGGCTCCCACCCGGTTTTCTACGATAACCGGTTGCTTCAACTGCTCTTCCAGCTTTTGGGCCGTGAACCGCGCGACCGCATCAGTGCCCGCACCCGCTGCAAACGGCACAATAATTTTGATCGGCTTGTCGGGATAGTCAGCCATGGCAGACGCGGCAAACAGAATACACAGAGCGGGGAGAAGTGAGCGCATGGGATGTGGTTTTTGAAACAGCGCGCGGATTGTATCTGCCGCTGTGCACCACTTGAGTGGCGGCTGCGTTACAGTGTCGCTAAATCCAGCCGCATTTTCGCGCCGACGTGATTAGCAAGGGGAACACCATGTCTGACCTGACTGTGATTGAAAGCTCCGTGATGATCGCCTCCCCGCATGCGCTTCTTGCTGCACCCGTGGATCGTTTGTCGTCGCTTTTCGCACTGAAACTGGTGCTCACGTTGGGCCCCAAATTCAACCTGCGCCGCGATATCAATGACGTGATGACGCTCTCTGCGCGGCACCTGGTGTGGCCGGTGTCCATCGCGCAAAAAGTGCAGAAATTTTTGAGCCATCGCTGCACCGAAATGCCAGCGTGGGCCGGTGTGGCCAAGCTCTCGCCCGACGAGTTTATCGCGCGGCACGGCGTATGGAACGGCACCTACGACGACACCACCCTCTTCTACTACCTCGACGAATTCTGCAAGCAGAACGGCAAGGATGTGCTCGCGCTATTTCGGGGCACCGTTGATGCGCTTGAAAAAATGACGCGCGACGCGCCAATTCGCTTGACCGACAACATCGGCATGCTCGCCAAAGTGCTCGCGCTCAACGCTGCGGAGACGACGTTGATCAAGTGCGCCGCGCTCGCAAAATGCACACGTGATTTGCGCCCGGTGCTGGTTGATTGCAAAGCAGCGAGCGCGGCGGAAGCGCATGCGATGCTGGGCGAAGTGGCCAAGGTTTCGCCGAACGATATTGCCGTCGCCCTGAAGCCGGGCGGACGCCTTGAATCGCTTGCGCTCATTGACACGCCAATTGCTGAACACAACATCACCGATCTCGGCGATTTGATGCGCCTGTCGGATCGTTTGCTGCCGATCCTGCTTGAGCCCTACGAAACTGAAGCCGCGATGATGGCAGCGTTCACGCGCCCGGCAAAAATGTCGGAGCTGACGCTCGCTGACTACCCGCACGTGGAGGCCGATGCACGCTATCTGGCAGCACTGCTGAAAACAGCGACCGAGCGCTCTGAAAAAGGCGTGAACGTGCTTATTTATGGCGCGCCAGGAACAGGTAAAACCGAGTTTGCGAAGGTCATCACCGCGCTCTCTGGCGCTGAGCTTTATGAAGTGGAATGCTTTGATCGCGAAGGCCAGAGCTTGTCTGGCAAAGAGCGGTATCGCTCGCTGCAGGTGTCGCAATCGTTCCTGAAAGGTCGCAACAACACGGTGCTTCTGTTTGACGAAGTCGAAGACGTGTTCCCGAGCAATCCGTCAGAAATGCTCAACATGTTTTTGGGTGATGACAACCATCGCGGCAGCGTAAACGGCAAGGCTTGGGTTAATCAAACGCTTGAAAATAATCCGGTTCCGACAATCTGGATTTCAAATTCGATCAACCAGATTGACCCGGCGTATCGCCGTCGCTTTCAGTTTCATCTGGAGCTTAAAAATCCGCCGCAACATGTGCGCGCGAACATCACCAGAAAGCACTTGACCGGACTCGATGTCAGCGCCGAATTTGTCGAAAAACTGGCGGCTCGTCGCACGCTGACACCGGCCCAAATCCACGCTGCAGCTCGCTTTGCTCAGCTCACGCACGGGCAGGTGGAAGACGGCGTTGAAGCGCTTATGCTGAAGCAACTGGAGCGCAGCGACGAGGCGCTCGGGCACAAGGAAGAGAACGACAAGTCGCAATATCGGCCTCTGGTAACCACTTACGACCTGTCGTTACTCAACATCGAAACGCGTCACCCAGTTGAAAAGATCATTGCTGCACTCAAGAACAAGGGCGCAGGTTCGCTCTGTTTCTTTGGCATGCCGGGCACCGGAAAAACAGCGCTCGGCGAGCACATCGCCAAGTCCATTGAGCGTCCATTGATCATCAAGAAAGCCAGCGACCT
Source organism: Burkholderiales bacterium (assembly GCA_025354075.1). GTDB lineage: Bacteria > Pseudomonadota > Gammaproteobacteria > Burkholderiales > Casimicrobiaceae > Casimicrobium. The sequence goes on from JANXNO010000020.1 coordinate 8,706, forward strand.
GATGAGCAAATACGTCGGCGAAAC
>JANXNO010000077.1 GCA_025354075.1 Burkholderiales bacterium
CTTGCCGGCGCGTGGCGACGACTGGCGGGCGTTGAGACAGGCTACAGCGACGTCGTCGCAACCACATTGCTTCATGTTGGCACCAGTGTGCTTGAGCTGTTGCTGCTGCTCTGGGTGGTCAAGTTTGTGCGCTTTCGCAGCGATGTGCAAAAGGACTTTGTGCATCCGGTTAACAACGCGATGTTGTCGTTGATATCGCTTACGGTGTTGCTGTCGGTGGCCCTGTGGTTACCGGTCTTTCCGAACCATCCTGAAATCGCCGCGTGCATCACGTTCGCCGCGTTGTTGTTGCAAGGCGTTATTGCCTGGCAAGTTGTATCGCGCGCGGCAACGGGCGACTTGCCCGCTGACATGGTCACGCCGGCACTGTACCTGCCGCCGGTCGGTGGCGGTCTGATCGGCGCACTGGCGCTCAACGCGTTGGGCTCGCACGGCTGGGCAGTGTTGCTGTTCGGCATGGGAATCGGCTCTTGGGCACTGCTGGAGGCACGCGTGCTGAATCGCCTTTTTGCAGGGCCGTTGCCGCCGCCGCTGCGGCCCACGCTCGGCGTCGAGATTGCGCCCGCACCGGTTGCCACGCTAGTCGCTGCCACGCTGTGGCCCGCGCTGCCCGCGGACGTGCTGTTGATTGGTCTGGGCGTCAGTTGTGCGCCGCTCATTGCCGTGCTGGCGCGCTGGCGCTGGTGGACGAACGTGCCGTTCTCGGCAGGCTTCTGGTCGTTCTCCTTTCCTCTTGCCGCATTCGCGTCGGTGGTAGTCGAGGCGGTGCGCCGGGGCGGCTGGCCGATGGAGGTCGCTTACGGCGCAGTGCTCATTGCATCCACGTTGATTGGCTATCTGGCGATCCGCACGCTGATATTGCTGGCACGCGGGCGGCTGCTGCCGGCGGGATAAGCGCTACCGCATTCCGGTTCAACGGAATATCAGGCGCGCAGAATGCTCGCCTCAATGCCCACAGCGTCGAGTCCAACAGACGTCAGCATCAGCGCGGGATCGCCCTGATCGATAAACGTGTCCGGCAAGCCGAGTTGAACGACGCGGACGTTCAGTGCGTTGTTAGCAACGAATTCAGCGACTGCGCTGCCAGCGCTACCTTGCACGCTGGCCTCCTCCACCGTGACCAGCACGTCGTGCGTAGTGGCCAATTCACGAAGCAATGCTTCATCGAGTGGTTTGATAAATCGCATGTTGACGACGGTGGCGTTGAGATTTTCGCCAACCACCAGCGCCGGATGCAGCATCGAACCCCACGCCAGAATCGCGATCTTTTCACCGCTCCTGTCAGAAACGCGACGCACCTCGCCTTTGCCTAATTCGAGCGGCGTGATCACTGCGTCAGGCGCGCCGTGCGCCGCACCGCGCGGATACCGCACGGCAACCGGGCGCTTGAGCGCGACCGCCATGGACAGCATCGCGCGGCATTCGGCGGCGCTGCTGGCAGACATCAGGACGATATTGGGCAAACAGCGCAGGAAGGCGACGTCGAAAGAGCCCGCATGCGTTGGCCCGTCAGCGCCAACCAGACCGGCGCGATCAATGGCAAACACAACTGGCAGGTTTTGCAGCACCACATCGTGGACTAACTGATCGTATGCGCGTTGCAGGAATGTGGAATAAATCGCAACGACCGGTTTCATGCCTTCGCACGCGAGGCCCGCGGCGAAGGTCACGCTGTGTTGCTCGGCGATGCCGACGTCAAAATAGCGCTCCGGATAGGTTTTTGAATAGCGCACCATGCCCGAACCCTCGCCCATCGCGGGGGTCACAGCGACGATGCTGTCATCCGCAGCGGCGGCATCACACAGCCAGTCGCCGAAGGTATCGGAGTACGTCTTTTTTGGCGTCGTGGCGGGGGCCGCCGGAATACCAGCGACGTGATCAAATTTTGGAACGCCGTGATACAGGATCGGATCGACCTCGGCGCGGTCATAGCCCGCGCCTTTTCGCGTCAGCACATGCAGAAATTGCGGGCCCTGCCGATCTTTCACTTTGTTCAGCGTATCGACCATCAAATTGACGTCGTGGCCGTCAATTGGGCCGATGTAATTGAAGCCGAACTCTTCCCACATGGTGCCGGGCAAAACCATGCCCTTCATGTGCTCTTCCCAGCGTCGCGCAAACCGGGATACCGGCGGAATCGCGGAAAGCACGCTCTTGCCCACGCTGCGCACGCGATCATAAGTGTGGCTCGCCAGCAGACGCGAGAGATATTTGTTCAGTGCGCCGACCGGCTCGCTGATCGACATTTCGTTGTCGTTCAGGATGACCAGTAGATTCGCGTCCATTGCGCCCGCGTTATTCAGCGCCTCGAACGCCATGCCCGCACTCATTGCGCCGTCGCCGATCACGGCCACCACGCGACGGTGTTCGCCTTTGGCTTTTGCCGCCACCGCCATGCCCAGTGCGGCGGAAATGCTGGTGGACGAATGCGCGACGCCAAACGTGTCGTATTCGCTCTCGTCGCGCTTCGGAAATCCTGCCAGACCCTTCCATTGCCGCAATGTGTTCATGCGGTCACGGCGACCGGTCAACACCTTATGCGGATAGCACTGGTGACCCACATCCCACACCAGCCGATCATGCGGTGTGTCGAGGCAGTAGTGCAGCGCAACCGTCAATTCGACCACGCCGAGATTCGAGGACAAATGACCGCCGGTTTTCGACACCGAATCGAGCACGAACGCACGCAGTTCGTCGCACACGGCGACCAGTGCCGACTGCGGTTGCTGCCGCAATTGCGCGGGGAGATTAATGGATTCAAGCAGGGACATGAGCGCGAGACTTTCTATGCGGTTCGCTGATTTTTAACCGTAGCAAAACAGGGTATGTGCAGGTGCAGCGGTCAGCGCCGTTCCTGCGGAAGATTGATTACGCATTGCGGGTTGCCATCAACCGCGCGAGATCGGTCAGGCGTTGGGTATTTAGATGAACGGGCAGCGCATGGATGGCCTCATCGGTGAGGCGCTGCGCGTACTGTCTGGCGGCCTCAATACCCATCAATGAAACGAACGTCGGCTTGTCGTTCGCGGCGTCCTTGCCCGCCGTTTTGCCGAGCGTAGCGCTGTCGGCTGTGGCATCAAGCACGTCGTCGACCACCTGAAAAGTCATGCCGATTTTTTGCGCGTACGTAGCGAGCGCTGTCAGCGTGGATTCATCTTCCTCAGCCAGTAACGCCGGAATGACGATTGCGGCTTCAAACATCGCGCCGGTTTTCATGGCGTGCATTTCTTCAAGTGTGGCCAGCGTCATCGGCTTGCCGACATTGGCGAGATCAATGGCCTGACCACCGGCCATGCCAAACGCACCGCTGGCCTCGGCCAGCTCATGGGTGGCAGCGACCACGCCGGTTGCGGTGGCAGGCGCGCCCAGCAGCACGGCGAACGCAAGCGGCTGCAACGCGTCACCCGCGAGCATGGCCGTGGCGTCGCCAAACACCACGTGACTGGTAGGTTTGCCACGACGTAAATCGTCGTTATCCATGCACGGCATATCGTCGTGAATCAATGAATAGGTGTGAATCATTTCTACCGCGACGGCGGCGTGATCAGCCAACTCCGCGCTCGCGCCAATCGCCTCTGCGCTGGCATAAGCCAGCAAGGCGCGCAGTCGTTTGCCGCCGCCCAAGGCGCTGTAGCGCATAGCCTCAAGCAAGCGGCCCGACGTAAGCTCAGCTGCAGGCGTCCAGCGCGTGAGCGCTGCTTCTACCCTCGCGCGATGCGCCGTAGCCCATTGATCAAAACCTGAATTGGACATCGGTTAGTCCAACGTAAACGGCTTCAGGACGTCACCTTCCAGCACTTTGACCTGCTGCTCAACCTGGGCGAGCTCGCCCTGCGCATACTTGAGCAATTCCGCCCCGCGCTTGTACGCAGCCAGTGAATCGGCCAGCGGCAGCTTGCCGCCTTCAAGATCAGCGACGAGCTTTTCGAGCTCTTCGAGCGCGGATTCAAAGGTCTTTGGAGCGGACTTGGCCATAGCGGGACGGGAGTTGCAATTCCTCTAATTCTACGAAGGCGACGCACTGACGTGCATCCGCCGCCCGCTGCGAGCGCCAAAAAAGTGCGTCGCGGGGCGCCTTTGGCGGTGAATGTGACCACGCTGTCCCCCTATGCGGCCTTCGCTGCGTTAACGGTACTTCCCCGCCATGGGATAATATGGCGTTGACGACGCAGCCTCAAGCCAAAAGCGGAGCGCTAGGGACAGAACCCCGGCGCAATCGATTCGGGCAGAGGTTGACTTAGCAAGGGTTGGGTGCAGTCCGTAATTGCACCTGGTTTAAGTTGGGTTAACTTTTCCTGAAACGGTTTGGAGCCATGACGCGTCCCTTCACCGCTGCGGAGTTGTCCGCACCGGTCTCACAATTGCCCCCTTCGGCCTATTTCGACCCTGCCCTGTTGCAGCGCGAACGCGAACTGCTGTTCGCGCGCGGGCCAGGTTACGCCGGACACGAGCTGATGGTGCCGGGTTTACGCGATTACGCCGTGCTTGCCAGTCGCAGCAATGCGCAAGCGCTCACTCGCACTGAGAGCGGCGTGAACCTTATCTCCAACATCTGCCGTCATCGTCAGGCGATGATGCTTGATGGTCGCGGATCACTCAAGGACAACGGTGGTAACGTGGTGTGTCCGTTGCATCGCTGGACCTATTCGGGCGAAGGGCAACTGATCGGCGCGCCGCATTTTCCGTGTAATCCTGAGCTGAATTTGCGCAATTCCGGGATCAAGGCGTGGAATGGTTTGCTGTTTGACGGCCCGTCAAATCCGGTGGTTGACCTAGCGGCACTGTCCGCGCAAACCCGGCAGTCGCTCGATTTTTCGGGCTATGTGTTTGATCGCGCGGTGGTTCACGAGTGCAACTACAACTGGAAAACCTTCGTCGAGGTGTATCTGGAGGATTACCACGTCGGGCCGTTCCATCCGGGGCTTGGGCAGTTCGTGACCTGCGACGATTTGGCGTGGGAATGGGGCAAGGAATTCTCAGTGCAGACGGTCGGGCTGTCGCGCGGTTTCGACAAACCGGGTTCAGCGACGTACAAGCGTTGGCACGACGCGGTGACGAAATTCCGGCAAGGCGTGCCGCCGCCGCATGGCGCGATCTGGCTGACTTATTACCCGAACATCACGGTCGAGTGGTACCCGCACACGTTGGTCGTATCGTCGCTGTGGCCGCAATCGGTCGACAAAACGATCAACGTCGTCGAGTTTTATTACGCCGAAGAAGTGTCGCTGTTCGAGCGCGAATTCATCGAGGCGCAGCAGGCTGCGTACATGGAAACCTGTGTCGAGGACGACGAAATCGCCGTGCGCATGGACGCTGGTCGCAAGGCGCTGGTTGATCAGGGTCGGATCGAGGTCGGCCCGTATCAAAGCCCGATGGAAGACGGCATGCAGCACTTTCACGAGTGGTATCGCGGCAAGCTGGGCGACACGCTCAGTAGGTAGCAGCCTTTTTGTTGAATGTCTTATTCGACATGGGCGTAGTGGGACAAATCGCCCTATATCGACTTTAGGCGTTTTCCAGCTTAAATTCACGCTAGCCCCAGCGTGAATGCGACTTCGTTACGCAAAGTATTAAAAGCTGTTGACTTTCTCACGCCAAAAATACGACGCTCAACTTTTTCCGCATGCTTTCGTCATAAACGAGCATCCGTTTGACAGCTTTGTCCGCTACCCTCTCGGAAAAATCTGTCGTAGATCGTTGTGACTACGGCAGCACAAGGAGGCAGCAACATGAACAAGTCTTGGCTAGCGTGCGTCGGCGCTTTCAGCGTTGTCATTGCGACCAACTCATCCGCGCAAATCGTGGTCGGGCAAACAGCGGGTTTCACGGGTGCGGTCGCGGCAACGGTGAAGGAGGCCACCGACGGCGCGAAGCTCTACATCGATTCGGTGAATGCGCGCGGCGGCATTAACGGGCAGCAGATCGAACTGGTCTCGCTCGATGACAAATTTGATCCAAAACTTGCTGCAGCGAATGCACGCACCTTGATCGTTGACAAGGGTGCCATCGCGCTGTTCATGACGCGCGGCACGCCGCACGCCGAGCTGATCATTCCCATCCTTGACGAATTGAAAGTGCCGTTGGTAGGGCCTTCCACCGGCGCGATGCTGCTGCATTCGCCGGTGAAAAAATACGTGTTCAACGTGCGCTCCACCTATCAGCGCGAGGCCGAGAAGGGCATCAGCCTGCTCGCCGCCATTGGCATCACCACCATCGGCGTGTTGCACGTGGACGACACCTTCGGCGCAGACGGACTGGTGGGTATCACGGCGGGCTTCGAAGCGGCCAAATTAAAGCCCGCCTTCGTTGGCAAATACGACCGCACCAAGCCGGATTTCACCCAGTTCACGTCAGAGGTCAAGCGCACCAGTCCGCAGGCCGTGTTTGTCGTCGGCTCAGGCACCGCCGTGACTGATGCGCTGAAAGCCATTCGTGCTGCGGGTTCAAAGGCGCAAATGGTGACGCTGTCGAACAACGCGTCCGCCAGTTTCGTCAAGGGCCTCGGCGAAAACGCGCGCGGCACCATCGTCACGCAGGTGTTCCCTAACGAACGCTCAATTAGTTCGCCGTTCGTCAAAGAAGCGCTGGCGCTGGCCAAAGCAAAAAATATTGCCGATGTATCGCCCGCGATGCTGGAAGGATTTGCCTCTGCCAAGGTGCTGGTTGAAGGCTTGCGGCGCGCCGGATCCAATGTGAACGGAGAGAAATTGCGCAACGCGCTGGAGGCGATTCGCGGCTTTGACATTGGCGGCATGGACATCAGCTACTCCGCTACCGATCACACCGGCCTCGACTTTGTCGATCTGTCGATCATCAATAAAGACGGCAAGTTCACGCGGTAGATTTCGGAGTGGGCGCGTGATGTCGCAAGGCAACGACGCGCGGTTCAACGTTCGGCACAAATGTAGAGAATGGCGAGATGAGCGCTCCCTCCTCCGCCGTCTCCGCCACGCCTGCCGAATCAAACGTGGCGCAAGTGACTCACGGCGCGCGTTGGCGCAAGCGACTGCTGAAAGTCGCGCTGATTTTTGTGCTAATGACGGCGTTGTTGCTCGTAGCGCTCGCGTGGCTCGTGCCCTATGTGCTCACGTCCGCCGCGCCCGATTGGTTGAAACAAAAAACAGGCCGCGAACTCAAGGTCGGTGAAGCGTCATTCAATCCATTCACGCTGCGCTTAAACGCGAAAAATATTGCGCTCATCGACGCAGCAAAACCGCTGGCAAGCCTTGCGGCGGTTGAGGTGAAGGGCAGTTGGGCGACGCTCAGCAACTTCGCATGGACAGCGGACCACATCACATTGACACAGCCGGAACTCACCGCGCGCATCGCCAGCGACGGCTCGCTTGACTGGGTGCGATTTTTGGACGCGTTTCCTAAATCGACCGAGCCGCCGAGCGACAAAATGCCGCGCATTTTGCTGCACAATCTGAGCATCGCAAACGCCGCCATTCGCCTGACCGATGAACGCATCGGCGCTGCGGAAAAGCGCCTTGAACTGACGCCTCTCACGTTCAAACTGGACAAGCTGTCTACGCTGCCGCAGGATCGTGGCGACTACGCGCTGCAAGCCACGCTGAACGACCAAACCCGCGTGCAATGGACGGGCCGCGTCGGGTTGAATCCGATTGAAAGCTCGGGCGAGCTCGCCATCACGCAATTGCCGCTGACCCGTGCGCTGTCGATTGCCAATGTGAAGCTGCCAGTCGGCGTGGCAGGCACGGCGAATCTGAGCGCGAAATACAGCGCGGCGGTCGGCACTGATTTCGCCGCAGCGGGCATCGGCGATGGCGTCCTCGAAATCACCGAGCTACGCGCCACACAGAACAAGGACGAAGCGGCGATCAAGTCAATCAAAGTGTCGCCGCTCGCCGCGTCGTGGGCGAAGACGAAAGCCAACGGCGTTGATCAACAAGTGTTGGCATTGCTGCCGCTGTCCGCTGCGTTGTCTGGCGCAACGATCAAGGTTGGTGGCCAGAAAGATACGCTGCTCAACGTGGTTCAAATCGCGACCACGCAACCAGTGAACGTGGATCTTTCCGCGCGACGTGTGGAGGTGCCGAAGATCAATATCGTCGGGTTGCAGATGGCCGTCGAGCGCGGGCGCAATGGCGCGGTGATGATGCCGTTTGCAGCGCCTGCTGAAGTGGTGGCGACTGCGGCAGTCGCTGCGCTTAGCCCCCCTAAGCCCGTCAGTGCGTGGCAAATAAAGGTAGCAGAAATCGCCACCGACAAAGCGTCGTTCGCGCTGCGCGATCAGTCGTTCAGCACACCGCAAACCGCGTCAGCCAAGCTAGATTTGACGCTCGGCGCCGCCATCGTAACCGGTGAAAAACTCAGCTTGCGGGCGTCGGGGAAACGCGTGTTGCTGAGCGAGATTACGCTGCGCGATGATGCGGCAAAGGACGCGTGGTTGAGCGTGAAAGAAGTACGCGCCGCGCCATTCGATATCGATGTGACCGGCGCCAAAATCGAGTTACCGAAAATTGACATCGTATCGCCACTGATCACAATGGCGCTCAGCAAAGACGGGCTTGATGTTGCACGGAAACTTGCGCCCGCCTCTGCCGCGCCTACGATTACAACGGTCGCCGAACCACTTGCAAAAGGCAGCGCCAACAATGCGCCCGCCAAGATAAGCATCGCAGGCATCGTCATCAATGGCGGTGGCGTCAATTTCACTGACAGCACCTTACCGACAGCGTTAACCCACGTCGTTGATGCCGTCAAAGTAAACACGGATCGCATCGAACTCGATGGCTCACGACCGCTCACTGCTACCGCCACCGCGACGCTCGCAAGCGGTGGTGCGATAAAAGCGAAACTCAAATTCGATCAGCGAGGCAACTCGGGCGAAGCAGACATCGCGGTGGAGCGCGCAACACTCGCGCCGCTATCGCCATACCTCAATCGCAACACGCGCCTAAAACTCGGCAAAGGCGAAGCGGCGATTGCCGGTCGAGTGAAATTTTCCGGGGCGGCAAACGCAGCCGAGTCGCTGCGATTTGACGGCAACACGACGGTGCGCGATCTTGCGTTGATCGACGAGACCACACTTGCGCCCTTCGCCGAATGGGCCGAGTTGTCAAGCACAGACATCAAGGTCGTACTCGGCACGCTGGGCACCGAGGTGCTGCTCGCTGATCTGCTCCTCGACCAGCCGCGTGGCAAGCTGATCATCGCGCAGGACGGCACCGTGAATCTCGCGCAGATTGGCAAGGTGGATGCTCCGTCCGTTACGCCCGCGACACAAGCCGCCCCCGCACCTGTAGATGCTGAAAATAAAACCCGCGTCAAGGTGGATCGCCTACAAGTGACAGGTGGAAATATTGAGTTCGCCGACCTTTCATTGCGTCCGCAATTTGGCGTGCGCGTTTCCGATTTGGCGGGGCTGATCGTGGGTCTGTCGACAGAACCCTCATCGCGTGCGGAAGTGTCGATGGAGGGCAAGGTGGATGAGTTTGGCCTTGCACGATTGTCGGGCAATCTGTCACCGCTCGGCGCGACCGAGTACACCGATTTGAAGGCTACCTTTCGCAATCTGGAGATGAAAAACCTCACGCCGTATTCCGGCAAATTTGCGGGGCGCACGATTGAATCTGGCAAGCTCTCGCTCGATCTGGAATACAAAATAAACCAGCGCAAACTGCGCGGCGAAAACCAAATCATCATCGACAACCTGACACTTGGCGAGCGCGTCGACAGCAAGGATGCGACCAATCTGCCACTTGATCTGGCGCTGGCGTTGCTGCGCGACAGCAAGGGCGTGATTGACCTAGGATTGCCGGTGCAAGGCTCGCTCGACGACCCGCAATTTAACTACGGCAGTTTGATCTGGAAGGCCATCGTCAACGTGTTGACCAAGATCGTTACCGCGCCGTTTCGTGCGCTCGGCGCGCTTCTAGGCGGCAGCGGTGAAGAGTTCGAAGCGGTGATTTTTGAGCCGGGTGAAGCACGTCTGTTGCCACCGGAACGCGAGAAGCTCGCCACGCTAGCGAAGGCGCTGGAACAGCGGCCGCAACTGAAGCTCGTAGTCGAAGGTCGATTTGACAAAGCGCTGGACCGCGAAGCGCTGGCCGACAACATCGTGAAGCTGGAAGTTAGCAAACGCGCCGGCATGAAAGCGCCGGCTGCGAACGAGCCGCTTATCATTTCTTTCACCGATGCTAAAGTGCAAACAGCG
>JANXNO010000496.1 GCA_025354075.1 Burkholderiales bacterium
CTGACGCAAATCGAACACCACGCGACTGGACACCCAGTGCAGCGCCAGATCACCCAAAAAATTAGCCGCGCCGCGTAGCACAAAGATCGCGACCAGCAAAAACGGAAACCACAGAATTGGCATCGCGTCGAGCACGCTCGACAACCAGGCGAATATGGCGGATTGTGACAGCGCGCTTTGCACAGGCACCAACGCCACACCTTGCGCCACGGCAGCCACGGCCTTTTCAGCAACAAACGCGCGATCCAGAATGCGTGAAAAAGCAATCGTGATCACCGGTTCGGTCAACGAAACCAGCGCCAGCATCAACATGCCCGCAATCAGTCGCCCGCGGTAGGGCTTGGCATAACGGAGAAGTCGTTTGTATCGCTGGAAGTCACTGGTCATAGGTAAATTGTTGCACGCCCCTGCTAATTCCATTTTCAAATCAATCCGATACGTCGTAGGTCCTCCTTGCCGTGCATGCGCACTGTCTGCGTCGTCGCGCCTAGTCTCGAATTGATTTGAAAATGGAATAAACTTCCGCCTCAAGCAAGGTGCTCCAAGCGTGTTTCAACACGCTGACGAGTGAAACGGGAAAACAGTGCGTCAGCTTTTTTGACCATTCTGTTACTGCCCCCGCAACGGTAAATCGCATCAACGCAGGTTGCCTCAGCCACTGAAACGTCGAGTTTTGGGAAGGCGCAAACCAAAGTGCGGCGATCAAGTCCGGAGACCGGCCCTGCTTGCCCGTTGCCCGCCTCAGGTGACGGATTCAATGCTGGCTGTGCGGGGATGCACGGTAAAGCGAGCGCTGCTTGCCGACCTCTTCCCGGCCTGCGTGCGCTCCCTTTCCGTGACCCTTTCCGTCCAGTCAGCAGCATCAGCTGCCGAGCGGAGGGCTTGGCTCAACAAGGAACGTTATGCAGTATTTCATTGGCTCGCGACAGAGCACAGCCGTATTTTTTTCATCTAAGTTAATCGTCACCGCTTTGGCTACGACGGGATGCGTAATTAGCGCAACGACGCATGCGCAAACTACCGCGACTTCAAAGGTCCAAGAAGTAGTCGTCACCGGCACGCGCACGCCCACCCGTGTGGACGAAGCGCTTGGCGAAGTCACCGTGATTGGCCGCGACCAGATCGAGCAGTCCGCTGGCAAAACGTTGGCCGAACTCTTGGGTCAACAAGCGGGCGTGCAGTTCTGGTCCAGTGGTGGACTTGGCAAAGCCAGTTCCGTATCGCTGCGCGGACTTGAAGCGCGGCACACGTTGCTACTGATCGACGGCGTGCGCTACAACTCAGCCACCGTTGGTTTGCCCACCTGGGAAAACATCCCGCTCGAATCCATCGAGCGCATCGAGATCGTGCGTGGGCCGCTATCTGGCCTGTACGGCAGCGATGCAGTCGGCGGAGTAGTTCAAATTTTCACGCGACGCGGAAAGGACGGCTTTCGCGGAAATGCTGTCGCAACCGTCGGCTCAAAGCGCTTCGGTCAACTCGGAGGTGGATTGAGTTTTGGTCAAGGCGCGTTTGACGGATCGCTGCAAGCGCAACGCACCGAAAATCGCGGCTTCTCCGCCACCAACAGTCACGTACCGTTCGGCAGCTACAACGCCGACAACGACGGCTTCCGCCAAAACAGCGGCAGCGCCCAGCTCGGCTGGAAAATCGGCGGTGGCTGGCGCGCCGATGCACGCTCGCTGCAATCAGACGGCGTGACGCAGTACGACGATGGCCCCGGCGCGGACGCCAAAGCCAAGCTGCGTACACAGGTCGCGTCAGTCAACGTTGGCGGGCCGGTCACGGCCATTTGGCAAACCTACTTGCGCGTGGCGCGCTCGACGGATGACTACATCACGCTAGCGAGCGCATCGCCGTTCAGCGATCTCGGAAAAATTGCCACGGTACAGGAGCAGTTGGCGTGGGAAAACACCGTTGCCACTTCGATTGGCGCGGCTGTTGTCATCCTCGAACAAACCAAACAAAAAGTCAGTCGTCCGGGCGCACCGTTTTCAGTGTCTGATCGCGACATCACTGGCGTTGCAGCGGGTCTGAACGGTCAAGCAGGCGCGCATCATTGGCAGGCGAATTTGCGCCACGACAGCAACTCGCAATTCGGTTCGCAAACCACTGGCACGGCGGCGTACGGCTTTGACATCACGTCGGCTTGGCGCGTCGGCGCGTCGTATGGCACTAGCTTTGTGGTTCCGAATTTCAATCAGCTTTACTTCCCGAATTTTGGCAATCCGAAACTGCTGCCTGAAGAGGGCAAACAGTCCGAGGTCAACCTTCGCTGGCTCGGCAACAATCAGCAAGCGCGCGTTGCGTATTTCGATAACCGGATTCGCGGCTACATCTCCAGCGGCCCGCTGCCAACCAACATTCCACGCACGCGCATCGACGGTGTGACTGCGAGTTATGAAGCACGCATCGCCATCGTCACACTCGCTGCCAGCGTTGATCACGTCAACCCGCGCAACGACACCAGCGGCTCCTCAAACTACGGCAAACTGCTGCCACGACGCGTCAAGGATTCCGCAAAGCTTGGAGCGGATGTTGAGCTCGGCGCGTGGCGTTTGGGTGGATCGGTCGTGGCGTTCAGTTCGCGTTTCGACGACGGCGCGAACACAACGCGATTGCCCGGTTTCGCGACGCTGGATCTCCGCGCCGATTGGCGTCTCTCCAAAGAGTGGTCGATCAACGCGCGCCTGAATAACGTCACCGACAAAAAGTACGAAACCGTGTACGGCTACAACCAGCCCGGACGCGAGGGTTATTTGACGCTGCGCTACAGCGGCTTTTGATTGAACACAGCGTAATGTTTTACGAAGCTCAGGCGAGGACACTCGCCGTTCTGCTCCCCTCTCCCCCGGAGGGAGAGGGGCTGGGGGAGCGGGGGAGGTTGGCGCTTCGAGCAGGCTTGATGCGCTATCCAAACGTCCCCCTCTCCCTAACCCTCTCCCGCGAGGGGAGAGGGGACCTGCATGAATTGATTGCGCAGTTTGGGCTGCCTGCCACGCGGAGCGGCGGCACGCGGTTGTTTGACGTTCGCGCGCTAGTCTCGCTCGCAGCGCTTTGCGTCATGACATCCTTTAGTCCACTGGCCGCGCAAACAACCGGGACGATCACCCTCCGCGATGATCGCAACGTAGAACTGACCTTCGCCGCGTCCCCGCAACGCATCATCAGCCTCGTGCCGTCCGTCACCGAAAGCGTTTGCGTGCTCGGCGCGTGCAAGCGGCTGGTCGGAACCGATCAATTCTCGAATACGCCCGCCGAAGTTCGAGCATTGCCGAAGCTCGGCGGACTCGATGAGGCGCAAGTCGAGCGCATCGTCTCTCTCAAGCCGGACGTTGTCCTCGCCACAAAATCAGCTCGCGTTGTTGACCGACTGGAGTCGCTCGGCGTCAAGGTCATCGTGCTTGAATCGCAAAGTCACGCCGACGTGAAGCGCACGCTGAGACTCCTGGCGAATCTGTTCAACGCGCTCGATCAGGCGGAGCGAGTGTGGAGCGAGATCGAGCGCGACACAGCGCTAGCAGCCTCAAAGGTGCCGCAAGCATTGCGCGGCAAGAAGGTTTATTTCGAAGTCTCTTCCGAGCCTTATGCAGCGGGCGCCAGCTCGTTTATTGGCGAAACGTTGATGCGACTTGGCATCGGCAACATCGTACCGCGCTCGCTCGGCCCATTCCCAAAATTGAACCCCGAGTTCATCGTTCGCGCCCGCCCCGACATCATCATGGCGTCGGAGCGTCAAGTGAAGTCGATGGCGGATCGCCCCGGCTGGCAGGGCTTGACGGCGCTTCAGGGTCGAAGTTGCGGTTTCGCGAAAGAGAAATATGAATTGCTGATTCGCCCCGGCCCACGCATGGGTGAAGCTGCGCTGGTGATTGCCGATTGTCTGGCAGGTTTACGCGCACCAACGACGCAATGAAGCAAGACGCATCTCGCCGCAAAACGCTAGCAATCGGTTTGCTCATTGCAGCCATCGTATTCACCGCACTCGGCCTCGCCGTAGGCAGCGAAGGCTTCTCCCTCGCCCAACTGCGCACTGATCTAGCAGGCGACGACGCATCACTCATCCTCGGCCAAATCCGCGCACCGCGAACGTTAGGCGCGTTACTCGTCGGCGCGTTGCTCGGGCTCGCAGGCGCAATCTCACAGGGCTTATTTCGCAACCCACTCGCGGACCCGTACTTGCTCGGCTCGGCAGCGGGCGCGTCCCTCGGCGTGGTGATGGTGCTCGCTGCCGGAAGCGCGAGCGGCTACGCAATCTCACTGGTATCAGCGCAACTGGTGGCGCGCGTCGGACTCGTCACTGCCGCTTTTTTCGGCGCGCTGATCGGCGTCACGCTGACGCTACTGCTCGCTCGCGGCGCGCAGCACACATTGCGCCTGTTGCTGGCGGGCGTGGTGGTGGGCGTGGTGTTGAGCGCGATCACCGAATTGCTCGCCGCAACCAGTGCCGACGCGCTGCGTGGCAAGCAGGCATTCATGTTGGGCAGCACCGGATTTCTCGGCTGGCCGAGCGTCACCTTGCTAGCCGCAGGCCTCTGCGTCGCGCTGCCCGTCGCACGCGTGCTATCGCGCACGCTGGACGCGCTGACGCTCGGCGAAGACAGCGCGGCCACGTTAGGTCTGCCGCTGCAAAAAATTCGCGCCACGCTGGTGCTGGTGCTCGCCGCGTGCACCGGGCTCGCCGTATCGCAGGCGGGGCTGGTCGCGTTCGTCGGCCTCGCCGCGCCGCACCTCGTGCGCCGCTTTGCGCCGTCCACGCACGGCTATAGGGTGCTGATGAGCGCCGCAGCGGGCGGCGTGTTGCTGCTTGGTGCAGACGTGCTGGCGCGCGGGCTCATTGCGCCGCAGGAATTGCCAGTCGGCGTGGTCACCGCATTCCTCGGCGGCGGCTACCTGCTGTGGCTGCTGCATCGCCGGAATTTCGCATGACACTGCGCGCTGAAAATCTGCGCGTCGTGCTCGGTGACCGCACCGTGTTGCACGACGTATCTTGCGCGTTCGAACCCGGATGGACAGCCATCGTCGGCCCCAACGGCGCCGGCAAATCAACGCTGTTGCGAGCGCTCGCCGGACTGCTCAAACAGGCCAGCGGACGCATCACATTGCACGGCAAGCCGCTTGCGGATTACGCAGCCAACGAGCGTGGCAAAGCCATCGCGTGGCTCGCGCAACAGGGCGAAACGACGGGCGACCTCACGGCACGAGAAACCGTACACCTCGGACGGCTGCCACACATCGGCCTGCTCGGCGGACCCACGGCTAGGGACGAAGCCATCGTAGACGCCGCGCTCGCCGCCACCGAAAGCACCGACTGGCAACACCGAAGACTGCACCAACTCTCAGGCGGTGAACGCCAGCGCGTGCTGCTGTCCCGCGCCCTCGCTGCCGAGTCCCCTGTGCTGCTACTAGACGAGCCCACCACCCACCTCGACCCGCCACACCAAGTCGCGCTAGCCCGCCTGTTCCGCCGCCTCGCCACCACCCACACCGTCATCACCGTGCTGCACGATCTGCCGCTGGCGGTGCAGGCGGATCGGCTGCTAGTTATGCGGGATGGGGTGGTTGCGGGGCATGCTGAGAGCAATGATGTGGCGCTGCATGTGGCGTTGGTTGAGGCGTTTGATCGGGCGATTGCGGTCATCCCCGCGACCGCGCCGAGTAAGCATCCTGCGGTTTCGTTGCGGCTTGACGATTGATCCCGCACGAACGCAGGAAGCTCTCAATTTGCCTAATGGCTTTTTCTCGAAAGCCATATTTAAACTGGGCAAAAACTAATTTTTTGACGAAACTCGACTTTGCCTTAAATAGGTCTTAAGCCCAATCGGAATAAAAGTTTACGAGCTAAGCCAATACCGAATTTCCGGTCGCCAGCCTAAGCAGCAGCATCGCAGTTTCGACTAGATTGCCCACGCGCCTACTCATCCGTCACCGGCTGACCTCGAAGTTCATTCATTCGCTTTTCTGCAAGCCACGCCAAACGCTTTGCCTGCGTAAGCAATGTGCGCCGCAGGCCGCTTTGTACTCGACGTTCGGCGATTACCTTGGCCAACAGAGAAAGTGTTTCTGCCCGCCGAGCGATTCGCGTATCAGGATGCCCTCGAAGCTTGAGCACCGCTTCGCTCACAATCCGGCCACGGACACTTGTAGGAATAACAGCGCCCGCGTCGACAAGCAACGGAGGATCTTTCTCGTTGAGTATTGCTTTGAAGCGCGATTGCTCAATGAGTCGATCAAACACGGCTCGCTCCAACCAGTTCAGCCGGCGGGCAATGGCCGCGCTCATGTCCTGCCCTTCAAAATGGGGCAGCGGCCAAATCTCAATTTCGAACACCTCGAAGGGATCGAGCACTTTCATCGCGACCGCATCGGTACGCTGATTGGTCAGGTGGCGGCGTATGCGGACGCGAAGCTGTTCGTTGGTCTGCCCTACATAAATCGGCTCGCCGTCGTAGTCGAAAAACGCATAGACGCCATACCTGAAATTTCCGATCTTCTGATTGATCGGCTCGGACGTCTCAGCGTGGAGCAACGCGCCGCGTTGATCGAGAAACCGCTCAAGCTCGGCAACAAGCTGTGCGGTCTCAAATGTCGCCTGCTCAACGATTCGTTCAGTCAAAACCTGCCTCGGCCTTCAGTTGAAACGAATCAAGCTGCAATGGACAGTGGCTCGGAAAGTGAGGCCAGCGGCGTCAACAAATGTCGAGATAAAAAACGAACTACAGGTACAACAAGCCCGTCGCCAGTAAGGCTGTAAGCCTCGTTGTAATTGGTGGGCAGCGCATATGTTTCTGGCAAACCCATCAAACGTGCGGCCTCCCGAGTCGCGAGCAAGCGCGAACGAACCTTCGATCCGTCCACGACAAGAATGGTCTGCCTACTGGAACCGCCGCTCGCAGTTCTCAGGCACCCGGCTACGTCGTCAAAACGAACCTCCGCGCGCTGCACGCCCAATCGCGTGCGGCGATAAATACCTCCCACGCAGGGCTTGCCGGAGCGCTGCGCAACCAGCACTTTGTCGTGATTGACGGGCGACATCATGTCGAGAAGCCGCCGTGTCTCTTCCGAAGTGTGCCAGGCAATGTTGGGTGACTCGGTATCAATCAGATCAGCGAAAACTTGCACGCGCTTTGGCGGCGTCGGCAAATTCCACCAGACCCAGCTTTCCTGGCAAGATTTCGCTAGCGCCAGTTTGGCCTCGACCAACCGATTAGGATGCCAGTGAGCGCAAGGCCCTGATCGTTCCAAGCCAGACCGAATTGCCAGCTCAGGCGCGAAGTTAGGTAACACCGCCACAATAAAAAGCCGTGGCCTAGACTGCGGCACAAAATGAACGGCATCAAGAACCATCGCTCCGAATCGATAGCCATTTCTGAGAAGCGAATCCGCAATTTGCGCAAAGTCTTGGCCATCGTTCGACGATAGCGCTCCCACAACGTTCTCAAGGACGACAACACTCGGCTGGCGATCTTGTGCGCGAAGCTCCGATAGCAAGCGAGACACCTGCCAAAAAGCTCCGCTACGCTCGCCGGACAGACCGACACCTTTGCCTGCTAACGACAAGTCCTGGCAAGGAAAAGACGCCCACAAAAGGTCGGCGTGATCAGGCAAATCACATGCGGTGACATTGGCGACGTCATCAACGCACAAATGCGTACTGCCAAAATTTTGCGCATAAGCATCGGCTTTTTTTTCGTCGAAATCGTTTGCGAACAAGCACCGCCAATTCGGACCAAGCCCCAATCGGGCCATCCCCCCGCCAGCGAAAAGCTCATAAAAACTGTTCATATATCCAGACATTCGACATTTAATCGAAATGTTACTTGCGATAAACATGGTGCGCAAGAGCACCGCGAGCATGTGCGATATGAGGTCAGTAAAGTCCTTATGCGGAGAAACGCAAATCAAGCTTTCACAATACCTTAAATCCCACTCCGTTAACATCCACCTCCCGCCACCCCACGGTCGCCCCGCCGCGCGACATCCATGAGCAAAGCCTTCACCAAAGAGAACCCTGACGCACCCGAAGATGATGACGACATCACGCTTCCGGCTTTGCCTGCGGGTTCGAAGAATTACATGACGCCGGGTGGGCATGGTCGCTTGAAGGTGGAGCTTGAGCATTTGACGACCGTGGATCGGCCCGAGGTGACGCGCATTGTGTCTTGGGCGGCGAGTAACGGGGATCGCAGCGAAAACGGCGATTATCTTTATGGCAAACGGCGGCTGCGCGAGATTGATCGGCGCACGCGATATCTGATCAAGCGGCTGGACACGGCGGAGGTGATTGATCCTGCGGGTCGCGACATCGAGCAGATATTTTTTGGCGCAACGGTGACGGTGGTGAATCAGCGCAATGAAGAGCGCACCATCGCGATTGTCGGCCTGGATGAGGTTGATCCGCAACGTGGGTATGTGAGTTGGGTGAGCCCGATTGCGCGCGCGCTGACCAAGAGCAGCGAGGGTGACGTGGTGCTGCTGCCAACGCCTGCGGGCGTGGAGGAGCTGGAGGTTTTGGCGGTGGTGTATCAGGCGCTCGACACGCATCTGCCACCGAGCCACACGCAGTTGACAACGCCGCCTGTGGCGGACGCACCTGCACCTTGATATAGTTGTTGAATGTCTACGCCCGCCACCCACACATTGGACGAACTTGAAATCGCGCTTGATGCGGCTGCCGCGCAGATGCAGCGGTTGTTCGACGAGAACGCGCGATTGCGCAGTCAGCTTGCGGACGTACGCGGCGAGCTCGCCGAAGCGAATGAGCGCATGCGTATGGCCGGGCACAAATTGCGTGTGGTGGCGGAGCGTTTGCCACAGGCTGCGGTTGAGACTGAAAACGGCGCTGAAGTCGCCAAAGCTGGGCTGGAAAAAGCAGCATGAGCGTCACGCTAGAAGCCAATATTCACGGCCGTAAATTTCGCCTCGCCGCGCCTGAAGCGGAGAGCGCCGCGTTGGCTGAGGCCATCGCGATTGTTGAGGCCGAATGTGCCGTGATTGCACAGAAGCAGCCGACCGCAGAGATTGAGCGCGTATTGCTGCTGGCTGCGCTGGAACTGGCCGCGACCAAGCCGTCCAGCGAGCCAGACCCACGCACGGAAGCGCGCTTGCTGGCGATGACGACAAAGCTGAAGCACACGCTGGCTGAGACGCAAGCCGGTTAGTACAAAGACCACGCTGTAGGAGCGGTTTCACCGCGATTCCCATGCCACACTCAAGCCCTGAAATGGCGGTAGAACCGCACCCACAAAAACAGCAACAAGCGTAGAATCAATGTTGCTCCTGCGGTGTTGGTGGTGGTCGAATATTTCTTTGAGCCAATGCGCTTGTCGCGAGGAAGCCTGACCTTACTGTGGACGTGTGCGCGGCTCTTGATTTAGGTGATTTCGGTCACCGTTTCTCGCCAGCTGTACCTAGCGCCACGGTGCAGGCGTCCACTCTTGAACCCTGGTTCAAGATGCCGATTGCTGCGGCATTCGCGGGAGTCTTGAATTCACACGTGGGGAGTCGACTGACTCCCCTTTTCTTTGCGAGGGCTTATGCGCTATTGGTTGATGAAGTCGGAGCCCAGCGAATACGGCATTGATGACCTCAAGCGCGACAAACAAAGTGCGTGGTTCGGTGTGCGCAATTATCAGGCGCGCAACTTCATGCGCGACGACATGCAGGTCGGTGATCTGGTACTTTTCTATCACTCCACCTGCCCGCAGCCTGGCATAGCGGGCATCTGCAAAGTCGCCAAAGCAGCAGCGCCCGATGTGACGCAGTTCGACCCGGAAGACAAACACTACGACCCAAAATCGAAGCCGGACAATCCGCTGTGGGTGTGTGTTGAGGTCAAGTTTGTGAAGAAGCTAGATCTGATTCCGCTGGCAACGCTGCGGGAAACGCCAGCGCTCGCTGAGATGCGGATTTTGCAACGCGGCAATCGGCTGTCGATTACGCCAGTGTCAGATGCGGAATGGGAATACATCACGACCAAGTTGGTAAAGTGAGTTGTTGGCACCTTGCCTCTGCCCCCTCCCCTTGAAGGGGGAGGAACCCAACATCTAAAAAAATGGAATACATCAACGTCTGGTTCTTAGGCTATCTCGTGCTCGGCGTTGCCATCGGCTTCTTCGCAGGGTTGCTCGGCATTGGCGGCGGCGCGATGATGGTGCCGGTGCTGGCGATCATGTTTCCGGCGCAGGGCTTTCCTTTTGAAACGAAGATGCAGGTGATCCTCGCCACGTCGATGGCGACGATTATGTTCACCTCCATTTCGTCAGTGCGCGCACATCACGCCAAGGGTGCGGTGAGCTGGCCGACGCTGTGGGCGATGGTGTCGGGCATATTGGTTGGCGCGCTGATCGGCGCGCGCGTGGTCAAGCACATGTCCACCGCCTTTCTCGGCATCTTTTTCATCTGTTTTTTGTTCTACACCGCCACGCAAATGCTGGTGAACGTGAAGCCGAAAGCATCGCGCACGTTGCCCGGAAAATTGGGCTTGTTTGCGGCGGGCTCGGTGCTCGGCTTTTTGTCGGCGATGGTCAGCGTTGGTGGCGCGTTTTTCACGATCCCGTTCATGACGTGGTGCAACGTGCCCACGATCACCGCGATCGGTACGTCGGCCGCGTTGGGCTTTCCGATTGCAGTGTTCACCACCGCTGCCAACATTTTCAACGGCTGGGACGTGCCCAATGTGCCGCAGCCGTCGTTAGGCTATGTTTATTTGCCTGCGCTGATCGGCATCTCGATCACCAGCATGATCCTTGCGCCATTCGGCGCACGGCTCGCGCATCGCTTGCCCGTACAAACGCTCAAGCGCATCTTTGCTGTGCTGCTCTATGCGCTCGGCGTGCGCATGCTGTGGGGTTTATTGACCGCGTAGCGCCGCTTCAGGGCCAGACGGGTGGATGGGTGCCCGGCGGCGCCGAGGGACGCGCCCAACGCACTGGCGTTCGTTCAAGCTGCGCGCTATGACGCAGCGCGGCCAGCTCACCAAAACCCGATGCGGCAGTCTCCAGATACGGCGTGCGGTCTGGTCGCGCAACTGCAAATCCGTTTTCGACCCGGCCCAAAGTTCGAATCCAGTGCCCCGTTTGCGCGAGCGACAAACGCACGTGCCAACTGCCGCCTTCCAGCGCCTGGCGTCGCAACGCCACAGCTGCGGCAAACGCCATCAAGTGTCCCGTCGCGTAGTCGAGGATCTGCATCGGCAAAGGCTTCGGATCAGGCGACCTGGCGGCTTCAGCCTCCGCGTGATTGAAGCCCATCGCGGTTTGCACCAATGAGTCAAATCCGCGTCGGTCTCGCCACGGGCCTGCTTCGCCATAAGCAGACAGGGAGACACAAACGATGCCCGGCCTGCGCTCCGCGACGGCCTCGGGACTGAAGCCTCGCGCATCGAGCCCACCGGGGCGATAGCCCTGCACACATACGTGAGCGTCGGCAAGCAGGCGCTCAAGCACTTCGCGGCCATCCAGCGTTTGCAAATCCACATGCGTGGAGAGCTTGCCGCGACTGGTGTCGGCGATAGATTTGATATTTGGCAAATGCGGTGAATTCACCAGCATCACGTCCGCGCCGTACGCCGCCAGCGCGCGCCCGCACACGGGGCCTGCGAGGATGCGCGTGAGGTCAAGCACGCGCACGCCGGTGAGCGGCCGATCGTCCACATTCAGCGCGGGCAATTCACGAGGCGGCGCATCGCCAATGCGCTCAAATCGCATGAGCGGCAGCGCGGCGACAGCCTGCCCTTGCGGATGTTTGTCCCATTCTTCAAAGCTGCGAAACGCTGCAACGACCAAGCCCGCATCCGCCGCAGCCTGCTCAAAGTCGAGCGCCTTCCATGCAAGCAGCGCGCGCTCGGCGTCAGCGCGTTGCGCGCTCTCTGGCGCGAGGCCTAGCAGTCGCAACGCGCCGTCGCGATGGTGCGCAAAATTGGCGTGAATGCGCACCCAGCCATCAGCACAGCGATACAGCCCGGAGAACTTGTCCCACGGGTCCGGCACGCGACCATCAAGGCTGAACCAGCCCGAACATTCGAGCGCCGCGTGCTGCATCTCGGCGCTCACATCCCGCCTTGCCTGGCCGCGCGCGTGACCGAGCTCACACGCCGCGAGCGCGCCAGCGGCGATGGTTGCCTGCGCCGCAGTGCCGACCGCGAACGACGACGGAAGAACCGGGTCGGAGCCCGTCAGTAAAGCGTGTGAAAGCGCTGAGATGGGCAAGTCACCAACCGCCCAGATATTTTGTAAAACGTCATGCGGACTCATCGGCCAACCTCACTCTTTCTGCTTCGTCCCAAACCCCGGATCAACATTGATCAACGCCGTGACCAAAAAGCTCGGAATCGTCGCGACACACACCCAGATAAAAAAGTTGGTGTAGCCCATTTGCGACTGCACCCAGCCGCTGGCCATGCCGGGCAACATCATGCCTAGCGCCATGAAGCCGGTGCAGATGGCGTAGTGAGCCGTCTGATGCTCGCCCTTCGCCGTCATGATCATGAACAACACGTACGCCGTGAATCCGAAGCCGTAGCCGAATTGCTCGGTGGCTACCAGTGAACCAATGAGCCAAATATTGGTAGGCAGGGTGATCGCCAAATACACGTACACCGCATTCGGCAAGTTGATGGCGAGCGCCATGATCCACAGCCAGCGCTTCATGCCGTCGCGCGAAATCAGGTACGCGGAGAGCAAGCCGCCAATGGTCAGCGCGATCACGCCAACCGTGCCGTACACGATGCCGACGTCGGCGGTGGACAACCCGAGCCCGCCCTTCTCCGCCTTGTCGAGCAGGAACACCGGCGCGATCTTCACCAGTTGCGATTCGGCGAAGCGATACAGCAGCAGGAACGCGAGAATGATGATGATTTCCTTCTTCTGCAAAAACTTCGCGAAGATCAGGACGAAGGTTTTGCCCACCTTGCCGTCGGCAATATTCGCAACATCATTCGCAGGACGCGGCAGCATGAAGCGGTGATAAACGAACAGCGACACAAACATCGCGCTGAGCAAAAAGAACACGATGGACCAGGCCAGCGTGAGATTACCCGTGACCTCAGTAAATTTGCCCGCAAGATACACGAGCCCACCCTGCCCGGTGATCATGGACAGACGGAAAAACGTGCTGCGAATGCCGACGTAGGCGGCTTGTTCGTGTTGCCCCAAACCGAGCATGTAAAAGCCATCGGACGCGATGTCGTGCGTGGCTGCGCTGAACGCGAGCAACCAGAAAACGGCGAGCGTGACACGGAAAAAATTATCAAGCGGCAACGTCAATGCGACCAGCGCGAACGCCGCGCCAATCAACAGTTCAAGCCACACGATCCAGCCGCGTTTGGTGCGGAACATGTCGACAAACGGCGACCACAGCGGCTTGATGACAAACGGCAAATACAACCAGCTGGTGTAGAGCGCGATGTCGGTGTTCGACACGCCCATGTTTTTGTACAGAATCACCGAGAGCGTCATCACTGCGACGTATGGAATGCCCTGCCCGAAGTACAGCGTGGGGATCCACCACCAGACGCTACGTGGGCGTTGGGTGGCGGTGAAGTGTTGCGAAGGTGTGTCGCTCATGTCGCGGGTTTTGCCTGTCATTCCTGCGAAGGCGGGAATCCAGACCGTAATCTACGCGAAGTGCGGTTTGCCGAGCGGTTCGGCGATCACTTCAGGGCGTAAACGCTAACTCAACTACGCGAAGCTCGGCGCTTTATTACCGATGCCCAACCGCGCAGGCGAAACGTATTCTCTGCGATAAATCTCGAATGGCATCGTGTCTGCCAGTTCGATCTGTTTCTGTTCGGCAATCGAGTCCTGCGTCATTGCTTCAAAGCGCGTTTGCAATTCATCAGCGAACGGTAGCGCGAGCAAAGTCTGCTGCGTTTTCACCGATTGTGCGCGTACGAATTTGACGAACGAGCTTTCATAGTCTTGCTTCATCGCCGCGAGCACGCGCGCGGACGGCAGCGTGTCTGGCTGTTGCAGCGAACTGCGTGCAGCAGCAACCGCGTCCGCGTACCGCGTACCGCCTTGCGCGGCATCCACGGCGACAGCAATCGGCGCGCACTGCTCGATCAATTCAAGGCACCAATCGGCGAGTGTTACCTCAGCACCATTGCGTTCAAGCATCAGCCCCGGCTGGCGACCACTCGCTGCTGTGCGATGTTGGTTGCGGGCAAGCGCCGCGATTTCTTCCGGCGTGTCGGGCGGGCTGTCGGTGAGCAAACAATGCAGCAAGAACACATCGAGAAAACGCATCGTCGCAGCCGTGATGCCAACCGGCACAAATGGATCGAGGTCCATCAGGCGCACTTCAACATATTCGACACCGCGCTCGCGCAACGCATGCAGCGGACGTTCGCCCTGATAGATCACGCGCTTCGGCCTGATCGTGCCGTAGAACTCGTTCTCTATTTGCAGCAACGTGGTGGACAACTGGTTGTAATCGCCGCCGGGGTTCTGGATGCCTACGGACTCGTACGCTGCGTAGGGCCGCGTCAATGCGTCCTGCAATGATGCGCCGTAGCCTTCGAGCGTGTTGTAGCTGACTGCGATTGAGGCTTGCGCGTCGCTTTGATAGCCGAGCCGACCCATACGCAAAGACGTGCCGTGCGGCATGTACATCGTATGTTCGGTCAGGTTTTGTAACTCATGTTGACGGCCAGCAACGAAGGTGGAGCACACGGCGGGCGACGCCCCAAACAGCGTCAGCAGCAAAAACGCATGACGACGGAAATTGCGGATCAGCGAAAAATATTGCTCGCTCGTGACGCCCGGCAGCGACCAGTTGTAATGAATGCCAGAGATAGTCTGCATGCGCCGCCCGTAGCGATACCCAAGGCCCATGCGATACACACTCTTGGCACGACCAACGTTCGACGAACCATAACGTCCGAGCGGAATCGTCTCGTCAGTCGGCAGACCGCACGGCATGCTCGATACCCACAACATTTCGTCGCCCCCGCCGTTGCCAACATCGCGCAGGCTGCGATAGGTGAACTGATGAATCTGCGTCAGCTCTTCAAGGCAGGCCTCAACATCGGCATGTACGCCGGTGATGAGTTCAACCTGCGATTCGCTGAAGTCGGTGGTGATTCTTGGATGGGTCAGCGCTGAGCCGAGCGCCGCTGGATGCGGGGTGAGCGCGAGGCCACCGTCGGGCTTGGCGCGCAGACTTTCTTTTTCAATGCCACGGCGCATGCCGGTAAATTGTTCTTTTGAAAGTGCGCCTAGGCGTTGCTGCAAGCTGCTCATATCGAATTCTTTGTGGCAGGATTTTTCTAACGCGGGGCTGGACATTAGCACGCTGAATGGTCGATATGGCGACGGTATTTGCAAAGTCAACTGGGCAAAATAAGGCTTGACTTTTGCTAGCCAGCCAACCTTAGGGCGGGCTCCTGCATCGCCGAAATCTGCTCGCGCAATTCAAGCACCCGATCTTGCCAATAGCGCTGCGTGTTGAACCACGGAAACGCCGCCGGAAACGCCGGATCGTTCCAGCGCCGCGCGATCCAGCCGGAATAGTGCAGCAGCCGCAAGGTGCGCAGCGCCTCGATCAAACCCAGCTCGTTGTCGTCAAATTCGCAAAAATCTTCGTATCCGGAAATGATGCTGCGCATCTGCTGCCCCATCGCCTCGCGATCCCCCGACAGCATCATCCACAAATCCTGCACCGCAGGCCCCATGCGGCAGTCGTCGAAGTCGACGAAGTGCGGACCTCCATTGTTCCAAAGGACGTTGCTGGCATGGCAATCGCCGTGCAGTCGGATGTTTTTGAACGTGCCGGCCCGATCAAATATTGCGCGAATTCCATCTAGCGCCATCGCACTCACGCTCGACCACGCGGGCAACAAGTCAGCGGGTACGAAATCGTTTGCTAACAAGAATTCACGCGGTTCAACGCCAAACGTTTGAATGTCCAGCGTGGGCCGTTGGACAAACGGACGCAATTCGCCAATGGCATGAATACGCCCAATGAACCGCCCCATCCAGGTCAGCACGTCGGCGTTATCCAGCTCCGGCGAACGCCCGGACAAACGCGGCGTCACCGAAAAGCGAAAGCCCTCAAATTCATGCAGTGTTCGCCCATTCAAGGTGAGCGGCGGCACGGCAGGAATTTCGCGCTCCACCAACTCGGCCACGAACGCGTGCTCTTCAAGAATCGCAGCAGTCGACCAGCGCTCAGGTCGATAAAACTTCGCCACCACGCTTGCGCCGAACGGCTCGGGTTCCTCCAGCCACAGCTGATACACGCGATTTTCGTAACTATTCAGCGCGATCAAGCGACCGTCGCCGCGTAATCCACACGACTCCAGCGCGTTAAGAACCGTGTCAGGCGTGAGCCCGGCGTACGGTTGGTTTGATTTCGGTGAGTCGGCTAAGGCGATTGGGGCGGCTGGCATGTCCGATTATGGCAATCCAGCGGGTAGACGCGCTCAAAGCCCATTCACAGGACCGGGACAAGGCACGCCGCACCGTAGCCGTCTGCGATACGATTAGACTGTCGCCTCGCACTGAACCGCATCACCGCATCGGCGGCAAAGTTTCACCCAACGCAGCCTCTCACCATGGATCAAGCAACCTCCGACCTACTGACGCAAACTGGCGCAGGAACCCCGATGGGTGATCTGATGCGCCGTTATTGGGTGCCTGTTCTCGGCGCAAGCGAAATCGCCGAACCGGACAGCCCGCAGGTACGGGTGCAGATCATGGGCGAGAAGCTGCTGGCGTTTCGCGATACCGAGGGCAAGCCGGGACTGATCGACGAATTCTGCTCGCATCGCGGGGTGTCGCTGTTCTTTGGTCGCAATGAAGAATGCGGTATTCGCTGCGCGTATCACGGCCTCAAATTTGACCGTACTGGTGCCTGCGTGGACGTACCGTCCGCGCCGCAGGTGGCTGATCGCATGCGCATCAAGGCGTACCCGTGCATCGAGCGCGGCGGCATCGTGTGGGCGTACATGGGCCCGCCCGAAAAGCAACCCGCGCCACCCGAGGTGGAGTGGTGCACGCTACCCGAAAGCCACGTGTTCGTGTCGAAACGACTGCAGCAAAGTAATTATTTGCAGGCGATGGAGGGCGGCATCGACACAGCGCATGTTTCGTATGTTCACAAATACGAAGTGGACATCGACCCGATGCATCAGGGCGTGAAGGCGCTCGACTACATCAAGGCCGATGGCAATGTGGTGTTTGACATTGAGAAAAATCCGTTCGGCCTCACGCTCTACGGTCGGCGCAATGGCGATGTTGATACCGATTACTGGCGCATCACGCAGTGGCTGTTTCCGTGGTTCACGCTGATTCCGCCATTCGGCGACCATGCGCTCGGCGGCCATGTGTGGGTGCCGATTGATGACGAAAACTGCTGGGCGTGGAGCATCAATTACCGCCCGGCGAAACCACTCAATGACCATGAGCTTGCAGTCATGAAAGCGGGCAAAGGCATTCACGTGACGTATGAAGCCGGCGTGTTCCCAATGAGCTGGCGACCGAAGGCGAACCGGGACAACGATTACCTGATTGATCGCAAGGCGCAGAAGGACAAGCGCGCCTACAGCGGCATCTTCGGCTTCTCGGAGCAGGATGCGTCATTGCAGGAAAGCATGGGGCCGATTCAGGATCGTACGCGTGAGCTTTTGCTGCCCACCGACAAGGCCATCGTAATGGCGCGGCGCATGTTGCAGGAAGCGGCCGAGGGGCTGGCGCAGGGCATCGAGCCACCCGCGCTGGACGCCAGCACGCAGCAGGTGCGCGCGGCGGGCGTGCTGTTGCCGAAGGGACAGGACCCGAAGCCGTGGGCCAAAGACAAGATTCAGCATGTGACCGGCAAACCGGTTTATTCGCTTTGAGCGCAGCCGCGCAGGATCGCCGTTACTTTTTTACCCGGATCATCACCATGCAGTACCCCGTCGCGACGATATTTACATTCGCCGTTAGCTTCTTTTTTTCTGCGTCAACCCACGCCCAGGAATGGTCGCCCACCAAACCGGTGCGCATCATTGTGCCGATCGTAGGCAGCACCAATGATGTGGTCGCGCGACTCGTTGCCCCCAAACTTTCCGAGGCTATCGGCCAGACAGTTGTGGTGGAAAACAAACCGGGCGCGGGCGGCAATATCGGCGCCGATTTTGTGGCCAAATCACCACCCGATGGACACACGTTGTTGATTGGTTACAACGGTCCGATTGCGGTGAATGTCACGCTGTTCGACAAGCTGCCCTACGACCCATTGAAGGACCTCGCACCCATC
>JANXNO010000138.1 GCA_025354075.1 Burkholderiales bacterium
ATTCAAACCAGCCGCGCCAAGCTCGACAATCCGAACAAGCCGATCGGCGTGTTCATGTTGGTTGGGCCTTCCGGTGTTGGCAAGACTGAAACCGCGCTCACGCTCGCCGAACAGCTCTACGGCGGCGAGCAAAACATGATCACCATCAACATGAGCGAGTTTCAGGAGGCGCACACCGTCTCCACGCTCAAAGGCGCGCCACCGGGCTATATCGGCTATGGCGAGGGCGGCGTGTTGACCGAAGCCGTGCGACGCAAACCGTACAGCGTGGTGCTGCTGGATGAAGTCGAGAAGGCCCATCCAGACGTGCACGAAATCTTCTTCCAGGTGTTCGACAAAGGCCAGATGGAAGACGGCGAAGGCCGCATGATCGACTTCAAGAACTGCGTGATCATCCTCACCAGTAACGTCGGCTCCGAGCTCATCATGAGCATGACGCGCGACCCGGAGCTGATGCCGCAACCGGAAGACATTGCGAAGGCATTGCGCGAGCCACTGCTCAAAGTTTTCCCTGCGGCGTTGCTGGGTCGCATTCAGACCGTGCCGTACTTCCCGCTGTCCGACGAAATGCTTGGCAACATCATTCGGCTGCAACTTGGGCGTATCAAAAAGCGCATCGCGGAGAACCACAAGGCCGCGTTTACTTACAGCGAAGAAGTGGTTTCCACAATTGCTTCGCGTTGTACGGAAATCGAAAGCGGTGGCCGCATGATCGACGCAATTTTGACCAACACCATTCTGCCGAAACTGTCGGAAGAATATTTGCGTCGCACCATGACCGGCGCGCCGCTGAAGAGCATTGCGTTGAGCGTGGCGGAGGGAGACTTTGCGTACGACTTCGCCTGAGTATTGTGATGGGAGTGCAGCGCCGGGACGACGTCTTCGCGCTGCCATGGAGAGCGTTGCGCTGGTCGCGACACTTTTTTTATCCGCATGTACAGAGGCAGATCAAGTGAGCAAAAAGATACTTTTTTCACCCGTAACAGCCACAGTCACCAACCTTGGTGTACCGGTGGCGGGTGCCACGGTAACGCGCAGCTACGAGTGGCGCTCTGCGGGTCAAAAGGCCGCAGATACTGCGGTGACTGATGCGTCCGGCAAATTCTCGCTGCCGCTCATGACCGGCTCGTCGTTCTCTACGACCTGGCTACCGCATGAGGCGGTCATCAATCAGCTCATCACGGTTGAGCAGGGTGGCGTGAAGCACGAAGTATGGGTGTGTAGCAAGCGTGATTATCTGCCCAACAGTGAGCTCGAAGGGCGCCCGATCACGGGGACCTTCAAGCTCGACATGGCTGAGGCGAAAATCAATACGCTTTGCGTCGGTAAATTTATTGCCGGATAGAAAAGGGGACGCCGAATGAGTATTTTTACGCCAGCACAGGCAGCGGGGATCGCGTCGGG
>JANXNO010000151.1 GCA_025354075.1 Burkholderiales bacterium
CGGCCACGACCTCGTCGAAATCGAGCAAAGCTAACTGGCAAGCGTGGCATCCCGCGGCTGTCGCCAAGCTAAACGCTGATGGCAAACCGGTGTTCGTCGACTTCACTGCCGCGTGGTGTGTGAGCTGTCAGGCGAACAAGCGGTTAGTGCTCACTCGCGCTGAAATCGAGAACCTGTTTGAGCAAAAGCAGGTGACGCTGATGCGCGCCGACTGGACCAACCGCGACGAACGCATCACGCAGGCGCTGGCTGCGATGAACCGCTCCGGTGTGCCGGTGTACGTGTTGCATGCACCCGGCAAAGCGCCGCAACTGTTGCCGGAACTGCTGACTACGGGTATCGTCAAAGAGGCGCTAGTTGCCTTACCGTGACTAGTCATTGTTTTCTGTAGGAGCGGCTTGCCGCGACCCTATCGTGACGCGCCCACAAGGTCGCGGCAAGCCGCTCCTACAAGTTGCGCCATCCTTCAATTTCCACCCAAGGAGTCCCGTGATCCGCACCTTCGCCATTCTCCTCGTTACCACTGCCATGGCGGCTGCCCACGCAGTCACCGTCGGGCAAGCGGCGCCTGATTTTTCGCTGACTGATGTCAACGGCAAGACCGTGAAACTGTCCGATTTCAAGGGCAAAAACGTGGTGCTGGAGTGGACTAACCCCGGCTGCCCGTTTGTCGTCAAGCATTACGGCTCGAACAACATGCAGTCGTTGCAGAAAGACGCGACGGCCAAAGGCGTGGTCTGGCTCTCGATCAACAGCACCGAGAAAAATCACTCGGATTACCTAGCGCCAGCCAAGCTCAACACCAAGATGTATGGCGAGTGGAAGGGCGCAGCAAGTTACTTGTTGATGGATGAGAGCGGCAAGACCGGACAAGCGTACGCCGCTAAAACCACGCCGCACATGTACGTGATCGACCCCAGTGGCAAGCTGGTCTACGCGGGAGGTATCGACGACAAACGTAGTGCCAATCCGGCTGACGTGAAAACCGCGAAAAACTTCGTCCGGGCCGCACTGGATGAGACGCTCGCAGGCAAGCCGGTGACCGTTGCGACGGCGCAGCCCTATGGTTGCAGCGTCAAGTATCAGTAACAGCTTTTAACGATATTGCCCTGAAAGCCCCGGTTCTCTGGGGCTTTTTCTATTGTGGGCTTTATGTCGATAAATGTGGTTTTCACACGCTGTGCCCAATTGGCATGGGCCTTTCAGCGAAAAGCTGGATGTGACAATCAGATACCATTCACACATCTTGGCGTCAGTCTCGTCACAGGCGGGAATCCAGAAAGCTCGCAATCGCAATCGCGCGAATAAACATTCCTTTTGGCGGCGACCTAGCTACCCGGCTGCGCCGAGCACGACGGCGGGATTGAAGCGTTTATTAGGTGTGATGCCATTGTAGGAGCGGCTTGCCGCGACCTGTATGCTGACCTTAACCCCTGTCGCGACAAGTCGCTCCTACAAAATGCCAACGCCACCCAACGGGAAAACCCCTATTTGCAAATATGCGTGTACGCGCATAATCGCAAAAAAGGAGGCGCTTGCACCATGCAAGAACTTGAACCCGTTTTCGACAAAGTCGCACGCTATTTTTCGTTGCTCTCGGACGCATCGCGCCTGAAAGTCATCCACGCCGTATGCAGTACCGAGCAGAGCGTGACCGACGTAATGACTGCGACCGGTTTGTCACAGAGCGCTGTCTCGCGCCACCTAACCAATTTGCATCTGTCGGGCGTCGCGTCGCGGCGCAAGGCGGGCGCGCAGGCGTTGTACGTGATCAGCGACGCCACGCTCACCGAAATTTGCCGCACCGCTTGCGTCAGCCTGATGGCGCGCGAGAGCGACGAGCTAACGGTTGCCAGCGCGTTGCGTGAAAGTGCTGCGCAGTTCATGGCGCGAACGGAATCGTCGGCACCTACTCAAGCTGCGCAGCGATGAGCACCGAATTCACGTTCGCGCGCGACATGTCGCGCCTTGGTCGCCTGCAGAGAGCACCGGAATTTTTCCTGACGCGTGACGCGCTGACGCTGCCGCGCGATGACCGGCGTTCGTTCTTGCGCAAGGCGTTTTTAGCTGCGAGCGCGGCAACGATTGCGGGCACATCAGCTCGCGCCTTCGCCGCCAACGAAACGGCAAACGAAACAGCAGGCGACCCCGCGATCCTGAATCTGCTCGCACACAGCAAAGGCCTCGGCCAGCCCGTCGCCGCACGCCCGTACGGTCTGCCTTCAAAGTATGAAGAAAACCTGCAACGTCGCGAGAGCCCCGGCCTCACGCGCGTCGGCGCCGCGAGCGTGAGCTTCGCGCCGCTGCAAGGGTTCTTCGGCATCATCACGCCGAGTGGGCTGCACTTCGAACGGCATCATCAGGGCTGGTGGGACATTGACCCATCACAACACCGCTTCATGATCAACGGGCTGGTGGCGAACCCTAAGGTCTACACGATGGACGACCTCCTGCGCATGCCAAGCGTTTCGCGCATGCACTTCCTTGAGTGCGGCGCGAACACCGGCATGGAATGGGGCAACGTCGCGGTGCCGACCGTGCAGTACACGCACGGCATGCTCTCGTGCTGCGAGTTCACCGGCGTGCCGCTGAAATGGCTGCTCGACGACTGCGGTATCGATATGAAAAAGGCGAAGTTCATCCTCGCCGAAGGGGCCGATGGCAGCAGCATGACGCGCACCATCAATCTGGCTAACGCGCTCGACGATGTGGTGGTTGCGTACGGCATGAATGGCGAAATGCTGCGGCCCGAAAACGGCTATCCGCTACGCCTCGTGGTGCCGGGTGTGCAGGGCGTGTCGTGGGTGAAATATCTGCGTCGCATCGAAGTCGGCGATATGCCGTATGCGACCAAAGACGAGACGCTGCACTATGTCGACCTGATGCCCGACGGCCAGCACCGGCAGTACTCGAGCATTCAGGAAGTCAAAAGCGTGATCACGTCTCCGTCCGGCGGACAGGTGCTTCTCGACAAGGGCTTTTTCAACGTCACCGGTATCGCCTGGAGCGGTCGCGGCAAAATTCGCAAGGTGGATGTATCGGTCGACGGCGGCAAAAGCTGGAAAGTCGCACGTCTCGAAACGCCGATCCTCGACAAATGCCTCACCCGCTTCAACATCGACTGGACCTGGGACGGTGGTGACGCGATCCTGATGTCACGCGCCACGGATTCGACCGGGCAGGTGCAGGCAACGATTACCGAGATGCGCAAGGTGCGCGGCAGCAAATCGATCTATCACAACAACGCGATTCAGAGCTGGCTCGTCTCGGCAAACGGGGAGGTAAGCAATGTTCAAGTCGGTTGATGTATTCGCAACGCTCCGACCGGTTTTATCCCCTCTCCCCTCGCGGGAGAGGGCTAGGGTGAGGGGGGGCGTCCGCAACGGAATTGGTCGAGTTTCCTCTTCAATTTCCCCACTCACCCCGACCCTGCCTTGCAGGCCGCGCTCGCGCCTGCATGCGCTCGCCGCTCCGGCGGCGGCTCGCATGCGAGCCGAAACCCCGCCTACACCCCGCAAGGGGAGAGGGGGCAGTTGGCTCGTTGCTTCGGCGCTCTTTCTCATCGCGGGGATAGGCTTCGCCGAACCGAATATCAAAAACCTCGGCCGCCCCGCCACCCCAGCCGAAATCAAAGCCTGGGACATCGACGTCCGCCCTGATTTTGCAGGCCTTCCCAAAGGTTCCGGCACGGTCGCGCGGGGTCAGGAAGTGTGGGAATCGAAGTGCGAAAACTGTCACGGCGCGTTTGGTGAATCGAACGAGGTGTTCACGCCCGTCATTGGCCATACGACGAAGGACGACATTCGAACCGGTCACGTCGCCGCATTGCGATCCGACACGGTGCCGCAACGCACCACGCTCATGAAGCTCTCCGAGCTCTCCGTGCTGTGGGATTACATCAACCGCGCGATGCCGTGGAATGCGCCAAAGAGCCTGTCAACGGACGACGTCTACGCGGTGGTGGCGTACGTCCTGAACCTCGGTGGCGTGGTTCCGAACGACTACGTGCTCTCCGACAAAAACATGCAAGCCACGCAAAATCAGCTACCCAACCGCAACGGAAAGACCCGAGAACATGGGCTGTGGGAACTCGGTGGCAAACCGGACGTTCAGGGTTCCACCTGCATGACCAACTGTGCGCCCAAGGTAACGATCAGCAGCCGCTTGCCAGACTTCGCGCGCAATGCACACGGCGATATTTCGGCGCAAAATCGCCTGCTCGGTGGCTTGCGCGGTGTGGACACTTTGCGTCCGGCCCCTACTGAATTTGTTCCGTTGGCGGCGCGCGTTTCCAAGGGCGCCACAGGTTCGACATCCACCGCCACGACGGCGGTAGATCCGGCAAAACTGGCTGCGCAACACGCCTGCCTTACCTGCCACGGGATCGCCAACAAAATAGTCGGCCCGGCATTGATCGACGTACACAAAAAGTACGCCGCTCAAAAGTCGGATGCGGCAAAGCTCTTGGTGGTTCGCATCAAATCGGGCGGATCAGGCGCATGGGGGAGCATCCCGATGCCTGCGCAGGACCATGTGCCGGACGCAGATATTCGGGCGATTGCCGAATGGATTGCTGCCGGAAAGTTTCAGTAAAGAAGCGGGGTTTCGGGTAAACCGAACTCGCTGGTACGCGTCAAATCCTAAAATGTCATCATTCACACATTATCGGAGGGCCATCAAGTGACAACCATCAATCACAAGCGCCGCGTCGCGCTCAAATCGGGCGGCTCACTCGCCGTCATCACCGCGGCTATCAGCGCGGGCGTTCTGCCCGTCAATGCGTTTGCAGCTGACTGGAACAAGGCCGCGTTCGACGCCAAGACCTTAAACGACGTGCTCAAAGCCATGGGCGGCTCGGCCGCTGAAAAGTCCGGCGATATCGTTATCACCGCACCAGACATCGCCGAGAACGGTGCCGTGGTGCCAGTCGCCGTCGCCAGCAAAATCCCGAACACGCAGTCCATCTCGATTCTGGTCGAGAAAAACCCGTCGAGTCTGGCCGCCGAATTCGACATCCTTCCGGGTACCGAAGCCAACGTCGGCACGCGCGTAAAGATGGGCCAAAGCTCCAACGTGCATGCGGTCGTTAAAGCGGGCGGAAAATATTACGTCGCTACTAAAGAAATTAAAGTCACCCTCGGTGGGTGCGGAGGTTAATCATGGCTGATCCAATGCGCATTCGCGCCCAACTTAAAGACGGCGGCATCACCGAAGTTCGCGTGCTGATGGCACACATCATGGAAACCGGTCAGCGCAAAGACAGCGCTGGCAATGTGATCCCCGCGCATCACATTCAGACCGTGACCGCGACATGGAATGGCAAGACCGTTTTGTCAGCGCAATTCGGTCCGGCCGTATCGCAGAACCCGGTGATGAATTTCAGCTTCAAGGGCGGCGCTAAAGGCGACAAAGTTGTGGTTAGCTGGACCGATACCAAGGGCGACAAGCGAAGCGACGAAGCGGTCATTGCATAGTTGGTTTTATCCGTCTCTCGCCGGCAGGAGGCGGAGTTGGTTTTGTCCCCTCTCCCCTCGTGGGAGAGGGTCAGGGTGAGGAGGCGTTGGACGTGCAGAATCGTGCGCGATCTTCGAAGCTACCAACCCCTCACCCCCGCCCTCTCCCGCAAGGGGAGAGGGGGCTAAAGAGGAAGACTCATGAAGAAAAAAACGTTCGCAGCGCTAATTGCCGCATTCTTGGCAACGCTCGCATTCCCGCTAGTCGCTCAAGACGCGCAAAAGCAAATTGAGCGCTACCGCGAATTGCTGGCAGATGGCAACCCGGCCG
Organism: Burkholderiales bacterium; assembly: GCA_025354075.1. Classification (GTDB taxonomy): domain Bacteria; phylum Pseudomonadota; class Gammaproteobacteria; order Burkholderiales; family Casimicrobiaceae; genus Casimicrobium. Next base: position 5,785 of record JANXNO010000151.1, read on the forward strand.
AGTTGCTCGAAATGCGCGGCGAAGACTTGTGGAAGCAAAAGCGGGGCCCAAAAAACGCATCGATGGAAGCCTGTGACCTGGGCCTTGGCGCGGGCAAAGTGGCAGGCGTCAACGCCGGTTTGCCGCGCTACTTCGCCGACGTGGATCGCGTGATGGATCTCGAATCGCGCATCGTGCATTGCGAAATCACGTTGCAGGGCTTCACGATGGCCGAGCTCGCCAAGCGACCGCATTCGCTGAACCAGAGCGAGCGGCAGACCGATCACGAAGCCTTGACGGCCTATGTCGTTGGCCAGTCGCGCGGTGCCAAAGTGAGCCTTCCACAAAGCCATCCGAAAGAGCAGGAGTCCTTCCTGCGTGGCGAAAAAATGTTCTTCTTCAAGGGCGGCCCGTACGACTTCGCCTGCGCCACCTGCCACGGCGTGGACGGTCAGCGCATCCGCCTGCAGGACTTGCCAAATTTCCAGAAGGCCGACAACGCGCAGCGCGCCTTCACCACTTGGCCCGCGTATCGCGTGAGCCAGGGCGCAATGCGCACCATGCAGTGGCGCCTGCTCGACTGCTTCCGGCAACAGCGCTTGCCCGAGATGGAGTTCCTTTCGCCCGCGTCGATTGACCTAATCACCTACATGGGCGTCAAGGGCAAAGACGGCACGATGGACGCGCCCGCGATCAAGCGCTAAGGAACGACGATGAAGATCAAATTTTTATCCCTCGCAGCGCTCGCGTTTTCGCTTTTCACCAGCGGATGCGCCACGATGCAGCCCGGCCCCACTGCGGCTGACACGTCGCGCGAAGTGGAATTGCTCGCCCGGAGATTTCCACCCGGCGTAAAGGTGCCGACTGACGCTGAAATTGTCGCCCTGTTAAAGGCGTCATTCAAGGATTCGCCATCGGCCAAACTGGATCGTCTCGACCAGACGCCACTGCAAATGGCCTGCACCGAAGCCTCGCGCAGTGGTAAGCCGCTTGACGAAAAACTGCGCGACGGATTGCAGGCAGCAGCGCTCGCGTCCGTCAAATTTCCGGCTGATGGCAAATACCTCGGCGACTGGAAAAAGGGCGAAGCTATCGCGCAAAACGGACGTGGCCTGCAGTACACCGACAAGGTCGGCGACGTCGCAGGCGGCAACTGCTACGCCTGCCATCAGATCGACAAGAAAGAAATCGCCCACGGCAACATCGGCCCGTCGCTCACCGGCTACGGCAAGCTGCGCGGCCAGGGGCCCGATATCGAGAAATACACCTGGGCGCGAATCTGGAACAGCCATTCGTTCAACGCCTGCGCCAACATGCCCCGCTTCGGCGATGCGGGAATATTGACGGAGGCGCAGGTCAAAGATGTGATGGCGCTGCTGCTCGATCCGGAATCGCCGGTAAATCAGTAATCACCGCTAGTGGTGAGCTTGTCTGCACTCTCTGCCGTCATCCTCGCGAAAGCGGGGATCCAGTACGTGACCCACGCGAAGCGCCGTCTTGTCCCCTCTCCCCTCGCGGGAGAGGGCTAGGGTGAGGGGGTTCGTGGAATGAGGCGAATCGCGTCGCACCCCACCGTTCGCGCTGAGCTTGTCGAAGGGCCTGGTCGAACCGGCAGTTGCTTTTGCTACGGCTCCATTTCGCCTGACGGCGACCTACTTTTTGGCATTGCCCAAAAAGTAGGCAAAAAGGCTAGCCCCTGCACCCCGCTTCTCCCTCCGGTGCTCGCAGGCGGGATGCGTCAACGGCGCACGAAAACTTCGCTAGCGCTACGCACAGTGTGTGCCGACGACGCCGGGTTTGGCAAATGCGCGACCGCCTGTTGCTGTGCTCCTCGGCGCGGGCTGAAGGGGCGGTTGGAGACGCATCAGCTTTTTTCTGAAAGCCTTATCGCATATGGGTTTATGTCTTTAAATCGGCATTTGTCGACTTTTGTAGTTTTCTCTAGTTGTCCTGATATGCAATGGGCGTTACAACTAAAAGGTGAATATGTTCGATTCGAAAGAAAGTCGCTCATATCGCGACTGAAATGTTGGTAACAAGGTGATGTTGCATCGAACAAGCGTACGTATACGAATCTTATTTTCATTGACGCTTGTCGTTCTCATGGGTGCCTGTGAGTTCAGAGACGACTTGATCGCGGCGTGGCGTGGCACACCAGTTCGGATGCTTTCTTACACGGGAATCTTGACGTCGACCGAATCACGCAGCATGCCGACGGAGCCTTTCGTCAACGCTAATGTGCAGGAAAACGGAGATCTTCGCTTAGTAGTGCGAGCGTGGTTCCACGACGGTGGCGCAATGGCACATCCGTATGTGACTCAGGCCGCAGATGGCGCTGCAATTCTGCATATTTGGCTGAAACCAGTTGTCAAAATCTTCGGGACTAAGTGCGAATACTTGCGGCAATTTGAGGTTGCAATTGATTCAACGGACTGGCGGAAAATGACGTCGCTGACTATTTACAACGACGACACTGGGGTGAGGTTAAGCGACAAATTGCCGCTCGCAAACGACCGCGCTTTGGAAGCCCTCCTTGCCGATTCGGGGCGGCGAAAAGGATTGGAAAATTTGCAGGGATTTGGCACGGGGTGCTGAATAGTTCCATAGGGTGGGCACCCCGTGCCAACCGTTCCGTTGCAAATCCACCCATTTATGAGCGCTACGTCTTGGTGGGCACGGCGTTCCCACCCTACGGTTCGCTACGGCGAAAACTGAACTCGGCAAACGATCCTGACTATTCGACGAACCCCCCTCACCCCCGGCCTTCGCCGGGGCAAGCTCTAACCCTCTCCCGCGAGGGGAGAGGGGACTAGAACCACCGCTCCTGTCATGGGAGCGCGGACAGAAAGTAACCATGCAACGACGCGAATTCCTGAATCTCCTGGCCATCGCAGCCGCAGCAGGCGCTGCGTTGGACTCCAAGTCCCTGCTCGCCGCAACGCCGACAGCAGCGGCGAGCTTCTACGATTTGCCGCGTTTCGGCAATGTGCATCTGCTGCACTTTACCGATTGCCATGCGCAGCTCACGCCGACTTATTTCCGCGAACCTAGCGTCAATCTCGGGTTCAACGGCGCGTTGAATCAGCCGCCGCATCTCGTGGGCGAGCACCTGCTCAAAGCGTTCAACATGCCGCGTGGCACGCGCAACACTTATGCCTTCACTTACCTCGATTTCGAGGCAGCGGCCAAGTCGTACGGCAAAGTCGGTGGCTTTGCGCACATGGCCACCTTGATCAAGCAGTTGAAGGCTTCGCGGCCCGGTGCGCTGCTGCTGGACGGTGGCGACACGTGGCAAGGCTCTGCGACCGCGCTGTGGACCAACGGGCAGGACATGGTCGACGCGTGTCTGGCGCTCGGCGTGGACGTGATGACGGGCCATTGGGAGTTCACGCTGGGCGCGAAGCGCGTGCAGGAAATCGTTGAGAAGGACTTCAAATCGAAGGTGGACTTTCTCGCCAATAACGTGAAGACGACGGACTTTGAAGACCTCGTGTTCAAGCCGTACACGATGCGCGAAATGAACGGCGTGCCGGTCGCGATCATTGGGCAGGCGTTTCCGTACACACCGATTGCCAACCCGCGCTACATGACGCCGGACTGGAGCTTCGGCATTCGTGAAGACGACATGCAGAAGACGGTTGACGAGGTGCGCGCGAAGGGCGCAAAAGTGGTCGTGCTGTTGTCGCACAATGGCATGGATGTGGACCTGAAGCTCGCGTCACGTGTGCGTGGCATCGACGCGATTTTGGGTGGCCATACGCACGACGGCGTGCCCGGTGCGATCCCGGTGAAGAATGCGGGCGGCGTGACGCTGGTGACCAACGCCGGCAGCAACAGCA
>JANXNO010000503.1 GCA_025354075.1 Burkholderiales bacterium
GTCTCGCATTTTTGGGCTCCGGGCGCGATGGCACCGACCAAAATCATCGGGCCGTGGTGCGACCAGATCAACAAGGACTCCGGCGGCAAACTCAAGTGCCAGATCTATCCGTCCATGCAGCTCGGCGGCACGCCCGCTCAGGCCTACGATCAGGTCAAAGACGGCGTTGCCGACATCGTGTACACGCTGCCGGGCTACACCGCGGGACGCTTCCCGCTGATGGAAGTGTTCGAGTTGCCGTTCATGAATTCGAATGCGGAATCTTCCTCCCAGGCGGTGTGGGATTACTACCTCACTACGCCCGCGGTGCAAAAGGAATTTGCTGGCGTCAAACCGCTCGCGTTTCATGTTCACGACGAAGGCTACGTCCACACCCGCGATAAGCAGATCAAGACGCTGGCGGACTTCAAGGGCATGAAAATGCGCGCGCCGACGCGGCAAACCAACAAGCTGCTGGCGAAACTCGGCGCGTCGCCGGTGTCGATGCCGCTGCCGTCACTTCCGGAATCGGTTAGCAAAGGCGTGATTGACGGCTTTCTGCTGCCGTGGGAGGTGATCCCCAGCGTCAAGCTGCAGGAGCTGGTCAAATATCACACCGAGACGGATCGCAAAGAGCGCGCACTGTACAGCGCGGTATTCATTATGGCGATGAATCCCGCCAAGTACGACTCGCTCCCGCCCGACCTGAAGAAAGTGATCGACAACAACTCCGGCGCCGCACTGGTCAAGCACATCGGCAAGACCTGGGACGAGTCCGCAGCCGCGGGCCGCAAGTCGGCCGAGGATCGCAAGAACGTGTTCTACGTGGTGCCCGCCACTGAGCTTGCAAATTGGCGCAGTGCGTCGGCGAGCCTCTACGACGAATGGGTTGCTGACGTCAGTGCCAAAGGCAACGACGGCAAAGCATTGCTCGCCAAAGCGCAATCACTGATCAAAAAATACGAGAAATAATTCGACGCTTTATGGTTGCCACGGTGAGCAGCCTGCTCGCAATCCACCTGCCACACGCCTAACGTTCGCAACAAATCTAATGACCACATTCCTGCTCACCGACTTCGACGCATCACATTTCAACATCGAAGAAAAGCTCTTTGCAGAGTCGGGTATGCGTTTTGTCATCGCCCAGGCGAAAACGGAAGATGACGTGATCCGCGCGGCCACGGAATGCAACGCCGATGGCTTGCTCGTTCAATACGCGCCGGTAACCGAGCGCGTGCTCGCTGCGCTGCCTCGCGTAGGTATTTGCTCACGTATCGGCGCGGGCTTTGACACGATTGATCCGAAGGCCTGCGAAAAGCACGGCGTGTGGCTTGCCAATTCACCCGATTACGGCGTAGGTGAAGTGGCCACGCATGCGTTGGCGCTGGCGCTCGACATCATTCGCGGCACCACGTTTCACACGGCTGATATTCGCGCGGGCAAGTGGCATTACGAATCCAATGGCAAGCGTCGCCGCGCCACCGAAATGACTATCGGCATCGTCGGCTTGGGTCGCATCGGCAAGCGCATGGCGCATGTATCGCGCAACCTGTTCAAGCGCGTGATCGCTTATGACCCGTACCTGATTGACGGCGATTTTCCGGCGTTTGTCGAGCGCGTGCGTGACCTGCATGAGCTATTCGCGCAAGCCGATGTAGTGTCGCCACATACTCCGCTCAACGACGAGACACGCGGCATGCTTGACGCCGGGTGCTTCAATGCGATGAAGCGTGGCAGCTATGTGGTCAACACTTCGCGCGGTGCTGTCATCAACATTGAGGATTTGCTCAATGCGCTTGATTCGGGGCAACTTGATTCTGCGGGGCTTGATGTGCTGCCGACCGAGCCTGCGCGCCCGGGTGAGAGGTTGACGGAGCATCCGCGCGTAGTGCTCACGCCCCACTCTGCGTTCTATTCCGTCGAAAGTGAAGTGGAGTTACGTACCAAGGCCGCGAAGAATCTCATCACGTGGGCCAAGACCGGGCGGCCGGATTATCCGGTGGTGGTGGGGACACGAAAGTTAGTAGCTGCCTGACCGCGCTACATTTCTCTGGCGTCATTCTCGCCGCAGGCGGGAATCCAGACGCGTGCATTCGCTGTCACGCCGGATTGAAGCGTTTCGCCAGCTTTCTGGATCCCCGCTTCGCGAGGATGACGGCATTTTTTGGCAACGCGCTATTCTTCATCATCAATTTCTGTTTCCGAAAATCTAACCATGCGCGCCTTAGTCTGCAAACAATTCGGCCCTATCGATGACTTGACGATTGAGGACTTGCCGATTCCCGTGCCTGGCCCCGGCAAAGTTACCATCAACATCAAGGCGGCGTCACTCAATTTTCCCGATGCGCTGACCGTGCAGGGACTCTATCAGGTCAAGCCTGATCGGCCCTTCGTGCCCGGTGCCGAATTCGCGGGCGTGATTCACGCGGTCGGCGAAGGTGTGACGCACGTGAAGGTTGGCGACCGCGTGATCAGCACGGGGCGTGGTGGTTTTGCGGAATACGCAGAGGCTGACGCGCGCATCCTGATGCCTATACCGCCCAGCATGAGCTTCGAGCAGGCGGCCGCATTCGTGCTTACGTATGCGACCTCGCTGCACGCGCTTAAGGACGTGGGTAACCTGCAACCGGGCGAAACGTTGCTGGTGCTGGGCGCTGCCGGCGGTGTAGGCACGACCGCGATTCAACTGGCCAAGCTGATGGGTGCGACGGTGATCGCCGCCGCATCGTCTGACGAAAAATTGGCATTGTGCAAATCGCTTGGCGCTGATCACTGCGTGAATTATTCCGCCGCCGACTGGCGCGATCAGGTCACTGCCATCGTCGGCAAAAAGGGCGTTGAAATGGTGTACGACGCGGTGGGCGGGCCGTATGCAGAGCCTGCCCTGCGTTCCGTGGGTTGGCGCGGTCGCTATCTCGTCGTCGGCTTCGCGGCGGGCGATATTCCGAAGATTCCGTTGAACCTCGCGCTGCTCAAAGAACGGCAAATTCTTGGCGTGTACTGGGGCGACAGCACAGTCGTCAATCCCAAAGGCCACATGGCCAACATGATGCAATTGGCTGCGTGGTTCGAGAGCGGAAAAATTGCACCGAGCATCACGGAGACGGTAACGCTCGAAGGCACCAAAGACGCACTGACCCGACTGTCGTCGCGGCACGCCATGGGCAAGATTGTGGTGAAGCTGTAGGCGGATCGGGCGCGCGCAAAACACGCGCCTACCGCCCCCGCTCAGCCGCGATCACCGCCTCAATCACATCCCCAAGCAGCACCGCACGCGGCTGATCGTCAATCTCCACCACAACCAGATAGCCTACATCTTTCCCGGTCGAAACAAACGCCTTCACCAGTGCCAGCTGGTCGCTGTGAACAAGCGTGCCGTCGTCCTTTGACCAATACTCCATCGCGACCAGACAGCCGGCTGATGGTGCCGCAGGAAAGTACGGCGCGCCGCGGTAATACGCAGAGTTCACCGTGTTGCCGTGCGCCAGAATTTCGTCGCGTCCGGCGAGACCCGCGAGCAGCGCTTCCTTGATCGGAAAATAATCGCGCCACGACGCAGGCAAAAACCGCTCGTACGCCTGCGCAGTCCAAGCGCGCTTGTTGTCCTCGGGCTTAATCGTGGGCAGCTCAGCGCCTGCATAGGGCGCGTCAAACAGCCCCACGGGTGCTTCCACCGGCAGCAGGGACTCCAGGTAGGGCGTCGGCCCGATCCAGCGGTTGGTGGCCGTTCCGGTACCCTTGATGACGAACACGCCTTGCGGCGTATTGCCGTTGGTGATGGTGCCCGGCAAATTGCTGCGCGCGAGGCCGAGTTGCGCGATGTTGAAATAGCTTCCATCGGCGTTCCTCACGAAACGCCCGTCGGCACCACGCACCAGCGCCAACCCAAAGCGTTCGCGATCACGGCGCTGAAAACTGAACACCACGGGATAGCCCGAAAGCATCGGCGCGGCGAGCAAATCTGCGAGCGGTGGACGCAGCAACAGATCGTCTCGCGGGTCCACTCGCAAGCGTCGCTCCAGCGCCCGCAAACGCGGCTCCTCGATCCATTCCGGGAAGTTCAGGTGCATCGCGCCGAGCAGCATTTGCCGCTGCGTCGCCGCGTCGTCGTCGCGCAACAACGTGTACGCCGCTATGGCAAATTCGCGTGGCGTTTTGATCTGCGGCAACAGCGCAGGAATGAGCGGCGCAGCCTCTTTCCAATACTGCGTGTGCGCGGCGGTCAGGACCTCGCGCTGGTACGCCGCGCTCTTGTCTGCGGCGACTGGCAACACCTTCAGCAGGTGCGCGAGCACCGCGTCTTTTTCAATATTGAACAACGCTGCAGCACGCAAAGCCTCCGGTAATTTGTCGTCAGCCTCCGGGCCAGGTGGCAGCGCCAGCGCGGCTCGCAGCGATGCCGCCTCCGCCTCAAAAACGGCACGCTCGCCGACTTGAGATGCAATCACGGCGTTTAATGCAGCGGGCCGCAACGCAGCAAGCTCCGACACCGTTCGCCGCGCAACACCCGACGGATCGGCCGAACGTGGCGGCGTCGCGCAACCGGCAAGCAGCAGCATCGCAGCGACGAACAAGAGTCTGATAGTGAGCGTGAGTCTGTGCATGCCTGGGCCAGATTGACGGGTAATGTGAACGCGACGTGATGGTATCGCGGCGTGCCCGGTTGCGCTCGCTCGCCCACGACACACAATAGCTCGGCAAGTATTTTTGAGTGGCAAAAAAACATACAGCTTTTTTGCTAAATCCTTATTTATACTGGGCATAGAGCAATATTTCGTGAATTATCGACTTATAGCTTTTTATGCATTTACTCCCAATGCTAATGGTGCGTTGACTAAAAAGTTGTACGGAAAAAACACCGTTCATACTAGCCCGCTAGACTTGCGCCATCACCTCGCCCAAAGTCACCCATGACCGCCACCACGCTCGACTCCAAAGCCACGCCACGCGGCAAGTTTCCGCACATTCGCCGCGCTGGCGATTTCCTGTTCGTCTCTGGCACCAGTTCGCGGCGCAAAGACAATTCGTTCGCTGGCGTTGAGGTCGACGCGATGGGCGCGACCAATCTGGACATTCGGCAGCAAACCCGTGCCGTGATCGAGAACATTCGCGACATCCTCGCCGCCGAGGGCGCAGTGCTCTCCGACTGTGTCGAGATCACGAGCTACCTCGTCGACATGAACGATTTCGCGGGCTACAACGAAGTGTGGGCTGAATATTTCGACCACACCGGGCCGACGCGCACGACCGTTGCCGTGCATCAATTGCCGCATCCCCATCTGCGCATAGAAATGAAAGCAGTGGCGCACAAACCGAAGTAGCGATCAAGACATTGAGGCAACCCATGACGACACCGTACACAACGATTGACTTTCCGCAATGGCTCGCCGACAAGGCGCACCTGCTCAAGCCCCCCGTCGGCAACCAGCAAGTCTGGCCGGGCACTGATTTGATCGTCACGGTCGTTGGTGGCCCGAACCAGCGCACCGATTTTCATGACGATCCGTATGAGGAATATTTCTGGCAATTCAAGGGTAACGCCTTCCTCAACGTCATGGATCGCGGCCAGCGTGATCGCATCGAGCTCAAGGAAGGCACGATGTACCTGATGCCGCCCCACCTGCGCCATTCACCGCAACGCCCCGAGCCCGATTCACGCTGCCTCGTGATCGAGCGCTCGCGTCCCGAAGGTGTTGTGGATGGGTTTGAGTGGTACTGCTTGAAATGCGATGGACTGGTGCATCGCGTTGAGGTGCAATTGAAAAGTATTGTGGATGATTTGCCGCCGCTGTTTGAGGCGTTTTATGCGAGCGAGGAGTTGCGGACTTGTTCGCACTGCGGAAGCGTTCATCCGGGGCGGCTTGCCCCCTCTGGTGCGCAGAGTCCCACCGTTCTAGTCCCCTCTCCCCTCGCGGGAGAGGGTTAGGGTGAGGGGTATCGTGCCCAACGAATCCACCTAGTTTGCCAGAACCCTACGTCACAACCAAACCGACACTGAACGCGAACTCTGGCACATGCTGCGAGGCCGCGAACTAGCCGGATACAAATTCAGAAGACAAGTCCCACTCGGCCCCTACATCGCAGACTTCGTATGTCTGAGCGCCCGCCTGATCATCGAACTCGACGGCAGCCAACATGGCGAACATGTCACCTACGATTCGGCAAGAACAAAATGGTTAGAGGCCCAAAATTTCCGACTACTTCGATTCTGGAACAGCGAGGTATTCGAGGAGCGGGAAGCGGTGCTGGTAACCATCCTCTCCGCGCTAACCGCCCCCTCACCCTAACCCTCTCCCGCGAGGGGAGAGGGGACAGAATGACGTAGATCAAACCTCACCACCTTAGTCACAAGTTCCGCACTATGAAAGCAATAACGGCACTCACGCACTTATGCGTACCCGCGCTCGTGACGGTTGCGGTGATTGTCGTCGCCGCACGTCGAGAGACATTTGACGCTGCAGGTTTCATTGGCTTTGCTCTTGGCAGTTTTTTGTTTTATGCCGCGCCGCACCTGTGGTGGCTGGTGATTGCAAAATTACTCGGCGGGAGCAGTGTGTTGTTTCACGCGGGGCTGACCGCTGCTTCATTCGCTCTGGCGGCGATTTGTGCCGCGTGGCTTTTTCCGGCTGACCCGTCTGGGCTCCCGCTGCAGTGGATACTGTACTGGCCGCTGGCAATTGCTTTGCAAGTGGCAGTGGCAGTCGTTGTGAACGGCCTACCTGCTAACGGTCCCCGTTGATTGGCCCCGAGAAGCGAAAAGATTAAAGCGATCAGAACGAAAAACTGTTTGAGCGATAGCGATTTTTTTTCGTTCCGCTTTTTTCTGAGCATCGCAGGAAAAGGCCGATCGTCGGAGTCACCTTTCTTTGGTTACTTTCTTTGGCGAAGCAAAGAAAGTGACTGCCCGCGCGGCATGAGCGCAATGCCTGCGTTACAGTAACGCAATGACCTCCCCCTGCATCGACATCCACAGCCATTTCTTCCCAAAAAACGCCCCCAACTTCGCGGCAAAGTTTGGCGAATCCTCCGGCCCGTGGGTCACGCTCCACGACCACAGCGACGGCACCGGCATGATGATGCTGGGCGACAAGCCATTCCGTCCGGTTCACTCCGCTTTATGGGACGCACAGGCCCGCATCAAGGAGCTCGACGCCAATCATGTCGAAACGCAGATCATCTGCGCCACACCGGTGATGTTCGCCTACGACGCGCCGGCTGAGCAAGCAGCGTACGTGGCCAGTGCCTACAACGACCTCGCACTGGCGATGTGCGCGGACAGCAGCGGTCGTCTGCGTACTCTTGCGCAGGTGCCGTTACAGGACAGCGCGCTGGCGTGCAGGGAGCTCACGCGCGCGATGCGTGCAGGCTGCGTCGGCGTGCAGATCGGCAACCACGTGGGCCCGCGTGAGATGGATGACGAAGGCATCGTCGCCTTCCTTCAGCATTGCGTTGAAGAGAATGCTGCGGTGCTGGTACATCCGTGGGACATGCTCGGTGGTGAGCGGCTCAAGCGCTGGATGAGTGCGTGGACGGTGGCGATGCCGGCGGAGACGCAGTTTGGCATCATGGCGATGATTCTGGGCGGTGCGTTTGATCGGTTGCCTGCCGAGCTGCGCATTTGTTTTGCGCATGGTGGCGGTGGCTTTCCGTATCTGCTCGGGCGACTGGAAAACGCGTGGCATCGGCGAGATATTGTGCGCGGCATTTCGCTGCATCCACCCAGCCATTACCTGAATCGTTTCAGCGTCGACAGCGCCGTGTTTGACCCGCGCGCACTGCGGCTTTTGGTTGATACGATGGGAGCGGATCACATCATGGTCGGCAGCGATGCGCCGTTCCCTCTGGGTGAGGAGCACATCGGCGATCTGGTGCGCAACCAGCCGGGGTTAACCGAGGTACACAGGCAACAGGTTTTGACGGAAAATGCTCGCAACTTCTTTCGCCTTTGAGGCACAAAGCTCCCTGCAAAGTGCCATGACACCAAATCCAATAAGTGCAACATAATCATTTATTGGCCATTCAATCTACATTTCGATCATCAACATTGATGAATTCATCAGCAAAACAACGTTTCGGAGGAAATATCATGCATAAACTGGTCATTGCACTTATTGCGGCGGGTTGCGTTTCAGGCGCTGCATTCGCGCAAACTTCGCCGCTCAAAATCGGCTTTGTAGCCGAACTGTCGGGACCGCAAGCGCCATTGGGACAAGACCAGTACGATGCATTGATGATGTTAATTGAGCAAAACGGCGGCAAGCTCGGTGGCGTGCCGGTGCAGATCATCAAGGAAGATTCGCAGCTGAAGCCCGACGTCGCCAATCAGGTCGTCGACAAGCTGCTCGAAAAAGACAAGGTGCAGATCATCACCGGTGTGACGTTTTCGAACATCATGATGGCCGTGCACAAGAAGATCACTGACAAGGGCGTGTTCCTGATCGGGTCGAACGCAGGCCCGTCGCCCGTTGCTGGCGCGGCGTGTTCGCCGTACTTTTTCAGCACGTCATGGCAGAACGACAACCAGGCTGAAGTCGTCGGCAAATACGCGAGCGACAAGGGCTACAAAAACGTGATCGCGATGGCCCCGAACTATCAGGCGGGCAAAGATTTCGTGTCCGGCTTCAAGCGCACCTTCAAGGGTGGCACGGTGACAGATGAAATCTACACGCCGCTGAACCAGCAGGATTTTTCCGCTGAGTTGGCGCAGGTCGCTAGCAAGAAGCCGGACGCGCTGTACATCTTTTATCCGGGCGGTCTCGGCGTGAATTTTGTGAAGCAGTTTCAGCAAGCTGGACTCAACAAGAGCATCACGGTGATGAGCACGTCAACGGTGGACGGCAGCACACTACCTGCATTGCGCGATGCCGCTCTCGGCATGCTCTCCGGCACGTTCTGGGGGCCGGATTTCCCGAACGAAGCGAATCAAAAATTCGTTGCAGCCTTTGAGAAAAAGTACAACCGTATTCCGTCGCAGTATGCCGCGCAGAGCTACGACGCAGCGCAATTGCTCGACAGCGCGATCCGCAAAGTCAAAGGCAAGGTCGACGACAAGAAGGCTTTCCATGCGGCGCTTAAAGCGGCCGATTTCAAATCGATTCGCGGCAACTTCAAGTTCGGCACCAACCAGTTCCCGGTGCAAGACATGTACATGTTCGACGTGGCCAAAGACAGCCAGGGTCGTGTGAGTTTGCGCACGGTTTCCAAGCCGTTGGTGAATCATGTGGATGCGTATGCTTCGCTGTGCAACATGAAGGCACTGTAGGCGAAATCGCTCACGCCGCGGCTGGTCATTCCCGCGAAGGCGGGAATCCAGACCGGCACGAAGACCTTCATCAACTCCAGTCTGAAACGTAGGTAAGACGTGGGGCAAACAGCGATTTGTGCGTAATGTCGATAATCCGCATAAATGACAGGTTAGCTCAATTGGAATGGTGCTTTCAGCATAAAGCTATAAGATACTTGCTGTCTGAATTCCCGCCTTTGCGGGAATAACAGAAGCCAATTTGCGATCATCAGTGACGTTATGACCACCCAGCTCGCCCTCTCCCAGCTCCTAAACGGCCTACAGCTAGGCGTGCTGCTGTTCCTGCTGGCAGCCGGCCTCACGCTCGTCTTCGGCATCATGAGCTTTGTCAATCTGGCGCACGGTTCGCTGTACATGCTGGGTGCCTATTTCGGCGCAGCAGCATTCACGCACACCGAGTCATTTTTGCTTGCGTTAGTCGCAGCCGTCGTCGGCGCGGGCATCGTGGGGCTGCTGCTGGATCGTTTTGCGTTGACCACGCTGTATCAACGTGACCATCTGGATCAGGTGCTTGCCACGTTCGGTTTGATCCTGTTCTTCAATGAACTGATCCGCATCATTTGGGGGCCATCGTCCGTTTTCATGCAGGTGCCGCAAGCGCTCTCCTCAACGGTGGACATTTTTGGCTTCACCTACCCGAGCTATCGTCTGGCCATCATCGGCGCGGGTATCGCCGTGGCGCTGGGTCTGTACTTGCTGATCCAAAAAACGCGCGTCGGAATGCTCATCCGCGCAGGCGCGACGAACGCCAACATGGTGGCTGCACTCGGCATCAACATCAAGTGGTTGAACACCCTCGTCTTCGCGCTGGGCGCAGCGCTCGCGGGGCTTGCAGGCGTGATGGCGGGCCCGATTGTTTCGGTGCAACCGGGCATGGGTGAGCCGGTGCTGATCCTCACGCTGGTAGTCATCATCATTGGCGGTCTCGGCTCTATTCGTGGCGCGTTTCTGGCTGCGCTGATCGTGGGCGTAGTGGACACGCTGGGCCGCGCATTTATGCCGACCCTCATGCGCACGTTGTTCGAACGCAGCACGGCCGATGCGGCTGGACCTGCGCTCGCATCCATGTTGATTTATCTGTTCATGGCGGTGGTGCTGGCAGTGAAACCGCAAGGCCTTTTTCCGGCAAGCACGAGCGTGACGCGATGAAGTTTTTTCCACAGCCGATTGTGTGGTCGTCACCGCGCACCGTCACCGCAATCGTCGTGCTGGCATTACTTGCCATGTTGCCCATCATCGCAGCCGCATTCGACGCCAGCTACTACGTCAGCCTCACCACGCGCATCCTGATCTACGCGCTCGCAGCGATTGGCTTGAACCTGATCCTCGGTTTCGGCGGCATGGTGAGCTTGGGCCACGCGATGTATGTCCTGCTCGGCGCTTATGCGGTGGCCATTCCAGCGAGTCACGGCGTCACGTCGGGATTCACGCAACTGGCGATTGCCATCAGCAGCACGGCACTGCTCGCAGCAGGAGTCGGCGCGGTGTCGCTGCGCACCACCGGCATCGCCTTCATCATGATCACGCTAGCGTTCGCGCAGATGCTGTTTTTTGGCGCTGTCAGCCTCAAGGATTACGGCGGCGACGACGGCCTGACGGTCGCGGCGCGCAGCAGTTTTGGCGCGTTCGATTTGTCGAATAACGTGACGTTGTATTACGCCGCATTCATCGCGGTGCTCGTTGCGCTGTATCTGTCGTGGCGCGCGGTGTTAAGCCCGTTTGGTCTGGTGCTTCGCGGCAGCAAAGCCAACGCGCGGCGTGCCATTGCGCTCGGGCATCCGATTTTTCAGTATCAACTCGTCGCGTACATCGCGTCTGCCGTCGTGTGCGCCGTGGCAGGTGTATTGCTCGCAAACCTTACGCTGTTCGCGTCTCCGTCGTACGGCGCGTGGACAGTGTCCGGCGAGCTGATAGTGATCGTGATTTTGGGTGGATTGGGTACTGTGTTTGGGCCAGTGGTCGGCGCCATCATTTTGCTGGCGCTTGAAGAGGCGCTGCCTACGTTGATTGAGCATGTTTTGCCGGACTATAAATCGAACTGGATGTTGCTACTCGGCTTATTCATATTCGTGGTCGCGTTGGTGCTCAAGCATGGCGTGTTCGGGTCGCTTAAGTCAAGATCGCCATGAGCGCGCTGGTCACAAAATCACTCGTCAAGCGCTTCGGCGGCGTGCTCGCCACCGACCATGTTTCACTCACCGTTGAGGCGCATGAACTGCATGCGGTGATCGGCCCAAACGGGGCAGGCAAGAGCACTCTGATCGGCCAGCTCGCCGGCGAAATCGTGTCCGACGAAGGCAGCGTGCATCTGCTCGGTCAGGATGTGACGCGGCTCAACACCCATCAGCGCGCGCGACTCGGCCTGGCGCGTACGTACCAGATCACGCAGCTCGCCAAAGAGTTCTCCGCGCTCGACAATGTGCTGCTCGCCGTCAACGCGCGTGCAGGGCACAAGGCGCACAATTTTCAGTTCTGGCACAACGCGCACGACGATCAGGACGCGATGCAACGAGCCGATGCAGCGCTGGCAACCGTCGGGCTGACGAGCATGCGCAACACGTTGGTCGCGACGATGGCGCATGGCGAACAACGTCAGTTAGAAATCGCAATGGCGCTGGCTACAGAGCCGCGCTTGCTGCTACTTGACGAACCACTCGCGGGCATGAGTCAGGGTGAATCTGCCGCGATGATTGCGCTGCTTAAATCGCTGAAAGGCCGCTATCCCATGCTGCTGGTTGAGCACGATATGGAAGCCGTGTTTGCGCTGGCGGATCGGGTGAGCGTGCTGGTGTATGGGCGCATCATCGCAACTGGCACACCGGACAACATACGATCAAATCGCGAAGTGCGTGCGGCGTATTTGGGCGAGGAGATGCCATGAAAGCCCATAGAGGTTGCCCTTGTCGGAGCGGCTTGCCGCGACCACCCGCTAAGGGCGAGT
>JANXNO010000177.1 GCA_025354075.1 Burkholderiales bacterium
ATGACTTCGCCCAAGCGCATTTCCTTACGGACAAGGCTCTCTTCAAACAGATCGGCAAAGCTTAAATTTTCTTCGGACATTAAGTAACTTTCGGTTGGCTCTCGCCGCAGCAGTATTGCTTTGGAGTAGAGGTTAGGTTGATGATTGGATGAACATTTATGGCCTCATCCCCGTGCCGTCTCATTGGCTTGATGCAACTACGTACGCAAATGCCAGAGCCTCAAAATCGCCACCACCGTCTCGTCCGGACTGTGTGCTGCGTTGTCGATCACGATGGCGTCAACGGCAGGTTTAAGCGGGGCTATTTCGCGGGATTTGTCCTGCGAATCGCGTCGCCGAATCTGGGCTTCGACATCGGGCTGCACTTGCGCTCTAATTGTTTCAAGCAAGCCCGCTATTGTAGGGGATTGCCCCTTTTCAATCAACTGCTTAGCGGACATGGTCTCGCCCGCTGCAACTCGCTGCCTGGCGACCTGACCCGACCGTCGTTCGGCTCGCACCTGCGCTGTCGCGGTCAGGTAAATTTTCAGCGCGGCGTCGGGAAAGACAATGGTGCCCATGTCACGCCCGTCGGCGACCAAGCCCGGCGGTTGCGAAAAATCTCGCTGCCGTTGCAGCAGCGCAGCACGAACTTCCGGGATTGCCGAGAGTGTCGAGGCCGCCATCCCGACCGCCTCCGAGCGGATAGCGTCGGTGGCATCCGCGCCGTCCAACCACACATCTTCGCCTGAAAATTGCAGAGAAAGTGCTTTAGCTTCTATTGCTAATCTGTTGATTTCATTGAATTCAATGTGCCGTGTCAGGCAGGCCTGAGCATGCGCCCGATAGATTGCGCCGGAGTCGAGCATGTGAAAGTTCAGGGCCTCGGCAAGTCGTCGGGCGATGGTGCCTTTGCCCGACGCGACCGGCCCATCAATAGTGATGACTGGCGTTGTCATCGCGGAACCTGCAATACAGCTTTATTCTGAAACGCCCATCGAACTTGGGCGTAGTGGCCGATAATGGCACTTATCGACTTATGGCTAAATCGCGATTCGAGCCCAATACGGACGGGGTTGCAGATAAAAGTCATTGCCGACGTACGCAGTTTGGGATGCGCTGATTTTAGGTGTGGCCTACGATTGCATCGGCGCAAAAACACAAACGCCGGGACAACCCGGCGTTTGGAACGTCATAAGTGAGGATGGGACGAACCCACCCAGGTGACTTATTTTTTCTTCTGCTTGGCGATGATTTTGTCTTTGATGACGTCGTAGACCGCCTGGGTCAGAATTTTTTTGTCGACCAGCTGGTCTTTGCCGGTATACGGACGACCGGCAATGATCGCTTTGGCGCGCACTTCGCCAATGCCGTCGAGCGTGGCTAGTTGCTTGGCGGTGGCGCTGTTGATATCCATCGGTTCGGCTGTTTTGGTGGCCGCAGCGGGAGCCGCAGGAGCCGCAGTGGCGGTGGCCACATCTTTTTTGGCCTGCTTGTCGTCGAGCGCGAATGCGGGTGCGGCCAGCAACGCGGCCAGAAGCAGAGCGGTGGTAATGCGTTTCATTGAGGTTTTTTCTCCGATTGCGGTGGATTGATTGATGCCGCTAGTCTGGCAGCGGGTGATGCGACGCCAATGTAACGGAATCGCCCGGTCTGCGTTGACGCCGGCCAATCCTGCCGCACCACGCCCCGCGACTCATCCGCACCGCCCGCGTGTCGTCGCGCGGCGCTTGGAATGCAAAAGACGGACGCAGACAATTCAATCCATCAACTTAACCGGGGAATCCACCATGAACCGCACACTCTCGACCGCGCTACGCACCACCGCCCTCGTCACCGCAGTGACTGTCGTCGTTGCGCTGGTGCTTGCACTGATTATTCTGTCCGTCGCCCAGTTTTTCCCGGATGAGCTCGGCAGCGGTCGTATTCAGTGGGGCGATTATTCGACACCTCTGGCCGGTGCCTTTTCGAGCGGCATCCTGGGCTTCCTGATTGCATGCGGGGCTGTCACGCTGGCGGTGCTGATTGGCTTCGCAGCCATCGCATTTGCCATCGTGGTTACCGCTCTGGTGCTGGCAGCAACCGCAGGCGCGCTCACGTTGTCGGCCATCGTGGTCGGATTGCCACTGATTCTGCTGGTCGCTCTCGGCTGGTGGTTAGCCCGGCGTAACAAGCGACACGGCGCGATGATCAATGCGGGCTCCGTTACGCACGGTTGAGCTGCGGGTCAGAGGGACAACACGTGTCCCTCGTCCGGTTTGGCTTTGCCCGAAATCACCTCAGTCATCGCTGCCAGCGAGGCATCCACCCCGTCGGCGCGAACCACACGCAGCCAGGGCGCATCGGGTCGCGTCACTGGAACCATGAAATCCAGCCACGCTTTGCCGAGTTTGCCCATCAGCGTGGCATTGCCCCAATCGGCGATGCGCTTTTTGATTTGTGACGGCGCGAAGAATAAAGTCGGTCGTGGGCCTGGCAGCTCCCCGACTTTACCCAAACGCTCCCAATCGGTCCCACCAATCGAGGCGCTGTATTTCAAAGCGCCGTCCAGATGCGTGTGAAGCTCGCGGCGTAGCGCCACATTGCCCGAAAAGTCCACGTACACCGAGTCTGTGGCCGACAGATCACCGACCTCGTCGTAGG
>JANXNO010000213.1 GCA_025354075.1 Burkholderiales bacterium
CTCCGCCATCCGCGAGCTGTTCAAGCTGCTCGGCAAGCCCGGCATCATCAGCTTCGCCGGCGGCTTCCCCGATCCGGCGCTGTTCGACGCCGAAGGCATCCGCATGGCTGCCGACGCCGTGCTCTCGACCAACCCCGGCCCGGTGCTGCAATACGGTGCGACTGAAGGCTGGGGGCCGCTGCGCGAAGGGCTTTCCGGCTTCATGAAAAATAAGGGCGTCACCGTCGCACCGGACGGCCTGATCGTCACCACTGGCAGCCAGCAGGCGCTCGATCTCATCGGCAAAACCATGATCTCGCCGGGCGACAAAGTCATCGTCGAAGCGCCCACCTTTCTCGCCACCATCCAGTGCTTCCGCCTCTACGGCGCGGACATTTACGGCGCGCCGATTGACGCCGACGGCGTGCAGGTCGACAAGCTGGAGAAGATGATCGACGAGCTGAAACCCAAGCTCGTCTACCTCGTGCCCAGCTTCGGCAACCCAAGCGGCGCAATGCTCTCGCTCGAACGACGCAAACGCATTCTCGAAATCGCGGTGCGCACGAAGACGCTGATCGTCGAGGACGATCCCTACTGCGAACTCTTTTTCGATACGCCACCACCGCCAAGCATGCTCGCGCTCAGCGACACCGTCCCTGGCAGCCGCGAATGGATCGCCCACTGCGGCAGCTTCAGCAAAATCCTCTCGCCTGGACTACGCGTAGGCTGGATGATCGCGCAACCCGCACTGCTCGCCAACGCCACGATGTGCAAGCAATTTTCTGATGCACACACGAGCAACCTCACGCAGGCTACTGCCGCCCACTACCTGACGCTCAACCGCATGGACGCCGCGCTCAACACCGTGCGCAAGACCTACGCCGAACGTGCCCGCGTCATGGCCGACTGCCTGCGCAAGGAATTGGGCAACGCAATCGTTTTCAACCAGCCCCAAGGCGGCATGTTCTTCTGGGCGAAACTCACCGAAGGCCGCAACGCGAATGACTTCGCGAAACGTGCGATAGAAAAGCTGGTGGCGTTTGTTCCGGGTGCGCCGTTCTTCGCGCGCGATCCAGATTTGTCGACGCTACGACTTTCGTTTGCCACGGCGGATGTGGCGAAGATTGAAGAGGGAATTGGGCGGCTGGGGCAGGCTTTGTGAAGAAAATCGTAGAGCCAACAAACAGCGAGGATTTTCTTGATGAGGCGACGATCGCTGACTTGGAGCGAGCGCTTGCCGCAAGTCGTGCAGACATCGCAGCAGGGCGATTCGTTGTCGAGTCGCCAACGGCGCATGTTGCGCGCATCCTGAACAAAGTTGCACAGTGAGCGTTCGCGCATGCACAATTGAATGATGCACAACCCCAGCCATCCCGGTGAACTTTTGCGTACCTGGATTGAAGGTGCGAACTTGACCGTGACGCAACTCGCCGATCACATTGGCGTAACCCGCGCCACGCTATCGCGCATCATCAACGGTCATGCGGGCGTCACCGCAGAGATGGACTTGCGCCTGCATCAGGCGCTTGGTACGCGCGAAGGTTTGTGGCTTGATTTGCAGAAACAGAGGGATTTGCGGGTTGCGAAGCCAGTTAAAGCACCGCGCATCAAGCGGCTGATATTCTCGTTAAACCCAACCTAATGCGGAACAAACGCGTATTCGACGCCATCCTGATCCGCGTCGAACTGGCATGAAGCGTCCTAGTCGGCATTCGAAGTGGAGACAGATACGCTTATCAATTAGGCGACGCACTGGTGAGAGAGCCAATAAGGTATCGCGGACACGCGAACTGGTTCGACTACGTAATGTTGTTTGGGTTAGCGCGCCACCTCTCTTTGCGCTGTTTCATGAAGGCGCGAGGCGGCGGGTTCTAGCCTTTTTGAAAGCGCTTCGGTTGGCGTTCAGATCAGAAGCGCCAGTTGGTATCGATTTTCTTCATTCGCGGAGCGCTCGCAGCGACGGAATGCTACTGTTTTACGCGGAACTCTACACGCTCTTGCAAAATCATTCAACACGGACGAAAGTATTCGTGCGAGAGTCCCGAAATCGCAAGCTCAACGGCGTTTTGAAGCAAGTGGGCATCTTTCGGCTGTGCGGGCACAAATGCAAACTCTCACCTTACGGCGACGACGTTGTAACGTGGCGTTCCGCGACAGGAATTGAGGTTGAAGGCGAGCGTTATGACCACATTTTGGGAGAGTATGATGGCCAATTGACGGAATCGCTGCGTAATGGCCTCTATGATGGAATGGCGGAAGCAATGACAAACTGCATTCATCATGCTTATATCAAGCCGCGTTTTGATCGCCATGCGGATACTCCGACAGAAAAGCGGTGGTGGATGTTCAGTACGGAAAGAGACGGGTTGCTCTCGATCGTATTTTGCGATCTGGGTTGCGGCATCCCCCAGACCCTCGGCGCGCGTCAACCATCGTTGTGGGCAAGGTTACGGGCGATGGGACGCGAGATCGGCGATGAGCTGGCGATTCGCGAGGCCATTGAAGAAAGTCGATCCCGTACTCAAATGGCTCATCGTGGCAAAGGCCTATCGCAACTTGTGGAGGCTGTAGCCGATAGCCCGGTCGGCGAGATGCTTCTGTACAGCAACGCAGGTGCTTACTGGCAGCGTGGGACAAAGATTGAGAGCATGGCATACAACGCAAGTATTAGCGGCACGTTAGTCTCGTGGACTGTCGGACTGGGGAAGAAGAATGGGTAATAGGCGCGAAATACATGTTGGGCGGGACTTTTCCAGACATCCAGCAGGTCGCTACCGAGAAGACGGACCGAATAGTGGCCAGCGGTTCCGAGAGGATTTTGTGGTGCCTGCTCTGCGAGAAGCCGAACGAGTATTGGTCACGTTAGACGGAACCCGCGGCTTTGGTTCGTCGTTTCTGGAAGAGGCCTTTGGGGGGCTTGTACGAGGTGGCTTTTCGGGCGAGTACCTCGATGACCGTTTGTCAATTCAAGGTAAAGATAGCGGATACGTAAACGAAGCCAATCAGTACGTTAGAGATGCTGTTGCACGATCCGCAGGTGACAGCACTTGAGCCCCCTTGAACTGGCTCTTTTACAGGGCGCTATCGCTGTGATAAATGCACTCTTGGTTGTCGGTGGATGGGTTGTTGTACACAAACTCACCGTCAAACGAGAACAGCGCAAGAAACGTCAGGAGTCTTTTGAAGCATTCTGTGAACAAATCGATGCAATCACGACGTTAGCTCGAAAATTTCATATGGCCCCCGCCCACAGTCCTGAAGATGCTGAGACGCTACGCTGCAATCTGTCGAAGTTGCCACGCCACATCAGGAGAATTGGCATTCTGGAAGATTCCTATACGCATCACTTGACAACATTCCGCCAAGCGATCACGAGATCAAATTTCGAATCTCCATCATTGTTTCAAAAGCAAGATGTCGCATCGTCTGTGTTGCGCGAAATTGATGACTCTGGATCTGATCTAGAGTTATCAGTTGAGCGAGCTTGTGCTGATAGTAAGTCGAATATTGGTCAGCAACTTTTGCCTTAGCAACGCTCATCCGTGTTGCTCGGTGCATGCCGTTGCGTGTTCTCGCGACCTGCGTTTCATGCCCACCCTCAAATACCTAACCCACTACCCCGAACCGCTGCAAGCGCAAGTCCGCGCGCTGATCGCAGAAAATCGTCTCGGTGAGGTGCTGCAAAAGCGCTATCCCGAGCCCAACACAGTGCGTACTGACCGGGCGTTGCAGGAATATGTGCTGTCGCTCAAGGCGCAGCACATGAAGAGTGCGGTGACGCCTGCTAAGGTGATTTTTGACAATCATTTGCAGGTGGTGAAGCATGCGCTGGGGACGCACACGCAGGTGTCGCGCGTGCATGGTGGCAAGCTAGTGGCTAAGCGTGAGATTCGCATTGCCAGTGTGTTCATCGACGCGCCTGCTGCGTTTTTGAAGATGATCGTGGTGCATGAGCTGGCGCATTTGAAGCAGCGCGAGCATGACAAGGCGTTCTACCAACTGTGTCATCACATGGCGCCGGGCTATGCGCAGCTTGAGTTTGATCTGCGCCTTTACTTGACGCATCTCGATCTGGCGAAATCGTCGGTGTTGCCGGTTGATGACCCCGGCAGTTCTGGCAACGCTGGCGACTGAAACTAAGCCCGTCGCGCTACCAAGCCGGTGCCGTGCGCACGGTCACTGGAAGATCGTGTCTGATCACTGGATGCAAGATTAGGCGCAGGAAGGTGATGCCTGCGGACGCAGTGAGGCCAACGCGTTTGATGAGGTTGAACACGCCGCCTTCTTTTTTTGCCTTGTCCACGGCGATGGCAATTTGATGCAGCCGATCTAGTCCGGCGCGGAAGCCGGGGCTGTCGGTGTCGAGCGTTAGCGGGAACACCTGCTTTGAGATTTCGGACGTGATGCGAAACACCTTGAAGTCGTATTCCTTGATGTTCATGCCCATCGCTTCGTACAGCAGCGGGCGCGTGTGGTCGCGCACGTACATCGTGGCGTACACGGCTGTGAGGAAAAAGCGGATCCACCAGGTGTTGAGACCGCGCAGCAGGCCGGGCTGCGCGCGCATCATGAGGGCGAATGCTTCACCGTGGCGGAATTCGTCGTTGCACCAGCGCTCAAACCAGCGAAAGATCGGGTGAAAGCGCAGCTCGGGATGTTTCTCAAACTGGCGGTGAATGCAGATGTAGCGGGCGTAGCCGATTTTCTCTGACAGGTACACCGCGTAATAGATGTATTTCGGCTTGAAATACTTCACGGCCTTTTTCTGCTTGAGCCCGACCAGGTCAACGGCGAGCCCAAAGTCTTTCAGCGACTGGTTGATGAAGTTCGCGTGGCGCGATTCGTCGCGTGTGAGGTAGGTCATCAATTGCTTGATGTCGGGGTTGTCGACGTTTTTGCGAATCTCGTTGTAGAGCACGCAGCCGGAATACTCAGACGTGACAGAGCTGATCAAAAAATCGAGGAATTCCTGTTGCAGCTCGGGTGGCAGCGTCTTGATCTGCGAAGTGAAATCTTCCGTGCGCTGGAAGTGGTCCTGATTGTTGTCGCCCTCAAATTCGGCCATCATCGTGTCCCATTCCGCACGCACTGGCGACACGTCAATGCGATTCATCGCGGCGTAATCCGTGCTGTAAAAACGCGGGCTGATGATCGATTCGGTCATCGCCTTGCGCGTCGCGTCGGCAGCGGTCTGGACGGAGTCGACAGGGTCAATTGCGGCGGCAGTCATCGGGCTCTCCTTCATGCGGCGGATCGTCAATGCGACGGTTCGCTGCGGTTACTTTTGCGGCTTGCCACGGAGAGCGTCAGATATTCGAGACGTTTTTCGCGGCAAGTGTCATTAAATATTGACACAATCGTGAATGTAATCCTACTGACGTCGGAAGCGCAAGCGTCCTTCCAGTGTGCAGATGCGGGTCAAACACCCGTATGGACAGTCGGTGCGACGCAAAAGCAGCCACGGAAAGCAATACAGCTTGGTGCTGAGAAGCTTATTCAATGTGGGCATAGAGCGCTTTTATTCATAAAGTCGACTAAAGAGAAAATCACATCTAATGCCCTTGTTAAATGGGCATAAATAGTAAAAGCTGTATCAAAAACAAGCCAAAAATACGCTGAATCGGAACCTTCCGCGCCACCGTCAGCGGCATCGCTAAACTGCCCGCTGTTCCTCGTCTCGGCTGACACTGATGACCCAACCCCGTCGTTTCGCGCCCGCTCTGGTGCAAACCTTCATCGCCACCGCGTTTGCCCGCGTCGGCTTGCCGGAGGCTGACGCGCATATCGTCGCCGCGCTGATGACGGACGCTGACATGCAGGGCTCCGACGGCCACGGCATCATCCGGTTGCTGCCCTACATCACACGCATCGAAGCGGGCGGCGTGAATGTGCGGCCGAATATCCGCGTTATCAGCGAGCGTGCGGCCACGGCGCACATTGACGGCGACAACGGCATGGGGCATCTAGTGATGAAGCGCGCGGCGGAAATTGCGATTGCCAAGGCGAAGATTGCCGGCATGGCGTGGGTCGGGTCAGTGCACAGCAACCATGCGGGGCCCGCGTCGTTGTACGCGCGCATGGCGCTGCCGGAAGGCATGCTCGGCCTGTATTTCGCGGTCGGCAACGCTAACCATTTGCCACCGTGGGGCGGGCTCGACATGCTGCTGTCGACCAACCCGATTGCGGTGGCGATTCCCGCGGGCGACGAGCCGCCGATCGTGCTCGATATGGCCACCACCGTCGCAGCCTACGGCAAGATCAAGGCCAAAGCACAGCGCGGCGAGCAAATGCCCGAAGGCTGGATGATTGATCGTGAGGGCAACGCGTTGCTTGACCCGAAGCGTGCGGCGGAAGGTTTGTTGCTTCCGCTCGGCGGCGCGCAGGCGGGCTACAAAGGTTACGGTCTGGCGCTGGTGATCGGCATTTTGGCTGGTACGTTGAACGGCGCGGCGATGGGCAAAGCGGTGATCGATTTCAATGCGGATGCCGTGACGCCGACCAATACGGGGCAGGCGATGGCCGTGATTGACCCGAGCGCGTTCGGTGACCCGCAAGTGTTTCGCGACAACGTCGACACGCTGATTCGCGAGCTGCGCGCAAGCGCGAAGTTGCCCGGCGTGAAACGCATCTGGATGCCCGGCGAGCAAAGCTTTGAGAAGCGCGCTGAGAGCTTGCGATTGGGAGTGCCGGTTGCTCCGGCGCTATGCGACGTGCTGGACACCTTGGCGGACCGTTTGGGTGTGCCACGTCTGCTGTAACGCTGCAAATATTTAACGAGACTACTCATGAAAATCACTTCAATCTGCCTGGCGTTCGTGTGTTTCTCATCAACGTTTGCGCACGCACAAAGCTACCCCAACAAACCCATTCGCCTGATCATTCCGCTCGCCGCCGGTAGCGCGGTGGACAACGCCGCGCGAATCATCACCAACAAAATGTCGCAGAGCATGGGGCATGCAATCGTCATCGAAAATCTGCCCGGCGCTGCCGGTTTGAGCGGCGCGGACAAGGTCGCGAAAGCAGCGCCGGATGGCTACACGCTGGGTGGTTTCAACGACAGCATCATGACCATGGTGCCGAATTTGAATCGCAACACGCCGTGGGACATCATCAAGGATTTCGAACCCGTGTCGCTGGTGGCCACCATCGAATGGGGTTTGATCGCCAGCCCGCAAAGCACGTTCAAAAACGCCGGCGATTTGATCGCGGCTGCAAAGGCCACGCCCGGAAAAATTGACTATGCATCAGGCGGTAACGGCAGCCCGCAACACGTGGCAATGGCGCTGTTCGCGTCGCAGGCGGGCGTGTCCATGACGCATGTGCCATACAAGGGAGCAACGCAGGCGGCGACCGACGTGGCGGCAGGGCAAGTGCCAGTGGCGTTTCAGGGGTTGGCGACGGTTGCATCGCTGGTGCGCGGCGGCAAGTTGCGCCTGATTGGTGTGACAACGAAAGGCCGTCATCCGCAATTTCTCGACGTGCCGACCGTGTCAGAAAGCGGACTCGCAGGATTTGAATTCAACTCATGGTTTGCGATGCTCGCGCCCGCCGGAACGCCAAAAGACATCATTGCGAAGCTCAACGGCGAAATCGCAAAAGCGCTGGCCGACCCCGACGTGCGTGACAAGTTAAATCAGCAAGGCGTTACACCACGCGGAACAAGCGCCGACGAACTGGGCACGTTGACCAAAGCGCAGTTTGAAAAATACGCGCGCCTGATCAAAGAGGCGGGCATCAAGGCCGACTAGCCGCTCACCGGTCAGACCGCGTCCGCTATCTCCACGCGGTTGCGGCCATCGCGCTTAGCGCGGTACAGCGCCTGATCGGCGCGCGTCATCAGCTGCGACAATGTGGTCGTCGCTGATTGCGCGGAGGCCACGCCAATGCTCACCGTGTGCTGGCGGGTGTGGCCGAGCGTTGCCGAGTCGCGCTGAAACGCAGCGCGCAGCGACTCGGCATTCGCGGTGGCTGCGGCAAGATTGGCCTGTGGCAACAGCGCACAAAACTCCTCACCGCCCAACCGCGCGAGCACGGCGTTAGCAGGCAAATTCGCCTGCGCGCAGCGTGCCAGAAGCGAAATCACGTGATCGCCCTGATAGTGGCCGAAATCATCGTTCACCGCCGTGAAATGATCAAGGTCCATCATCAGCAGGCTGCAATCGGCCAGCGACTGCGCGCTCGCTGCGTCCTTGAGACCACGACGATTGAACAGACCAGTGAGCGAGTCGCGCAGCGCCAGCGTTCGCAGTTGCTGGCCCAGCTCGTCGATCAGCACGAGCACCATGCCGATCAGCAGGATCAGCCGTCCGGCCAGCCCCACTGCGTAAAAAACAAACGTCGTGCGCGTCGGCCCGCCCAGAGGAATGTTGCTGCGCATGTTGACCAGCGTGTCGACCGCGCGGATGCCGAACACGGTCGCCACCATCAGCAGACCGAGCACCATGACGCCGTGCGGCACGCGAAACCGTGCGTGCTTGACGCCCGCCGCGTTTGGCCGCACTCTTGACCCGGCGAGCATCAGCCACGCATGCCAGACGCAGATCACGCCAGTCGCAAAGGCCACCAGCAAAATTCGGGCTGCGAGGTTTAATTCCGGATACATGAACGCGACGATGAGCGCCGCGACGCCGACGTACAACCAGCGCAGCGACGGCAGGCGTTGGTAGCGATACGCAAAGGTGCCGCATGCGCCCAATGCCGCGCCCGAAATAATCATCACGTTGGCCAGCGTGATGCCCAGAATCGGCGGTACGATTTCTTGCGACGTATTGAGGCCGATGCCGATGGCAACGGTTAGCGTGCTCCACACCCACTGCGTCGCACCGCGCACGCGCACCGCCTGCCGCAGCGTGAGCAGCAGCATGATGGCCATGAAGAAAAACAGTGCTGCCGCTACATAGCCCAGCAGCTTGATGTCACTTGCCAACGACGAGACCCTCGATAGTTCTTTTTGGGAGTTCGGCCGCAGCGGCGACGTGCTCGGCAGGCACGAGCGCTTCAAACGTTCGCCTCACTGTGCCTGTTGTCCATTATTGTCGGGGAAAAGCGGGCGAATCGGAAATATTGAATCCCAACTCGATACGCGCGCATGCAGACGCCTTGCCGCAACCTTAAACGTTATTAATTGACGTACCGAAGCGGCGATGGGCATTGTGTACGTTTGTTCAGATGGCTAGTATCCGTCTGCCAGTGCGTTGTCAGGAATTCATCCTTGACACCGCAAACCGAGCACAACATCAATTTTCAAGGGGTACAAAATGAAAAAACTATTCGCAGCGCTATGCGTCGCGGTCGGACTGGCGGGTTGCGCCTCAACCCAAACCGCGCCTACAACGTCCAGCAGTTACACCACGATGGACAAATCTGCGCAATCAGCGATGACAGCTGACGGCGCTATCGCCGCATTGAAGGACGGCAACCAGCGCTTTGTCTCGGGCAACATGATCAAGCGCGACTTGATGAAGCAGGTGAAGGCAACCGGTTATGCGCAGTATCCGCTGGCCACGGTGGTGAGTTGCATTGACTCACGCGCCGGCCCGGAGATTGTGTTTGACCAGGGCATCGGTGACGTGTTCAGCGCGCGGGTCGCTGGCAATTTCGTCAACGAAGACATTCTCGGCAGCCTCGAATTTGCGACTAAAGCAGCCGGATCGAAAGTGGTCGTGGTGCTCGGTCATTCGAGCTGTGGCGCGATCAAGGGTGCATGTGACGACGTGGTGCTTGGCAATCTGACCGGCATGCTCGCCAAAATCAAACCCGCCGTGGCGGACGTCAGCATGGCAGGAGACCGGACGTCTAAAAATGACGCCTTTGTGCAGATGGTGGCCGAGGCGAATGTGAAGCGCACGGTTAACGACATCATGGCGAAAAGCCCGGTTTTGAAAGCGATGGCGGATGCCGGACAAATCAAGATTGTGGGCGCGATGCTTGATGTCAAAACGGGTGTGGTGACCTGGTACTAGACACTTTCGGCTTGGGTGGGGCAGGGCGCGGCCTAATGCACTGATGCACTGATGAGCGCAACGATTGCGCTCGGATATGCTCACGACTGATGCAACGCCTCACACAAGCCCCCAATCTCGCCATCGCCACAATGTGGGCGGATGCCCTCAATCGCGAAGGCATTGTCACCAGCCTGCAGCGCACGTTTCTCACCGGCGGAATGGGCGACCTGCCGCCCGATCAGTGTTTGCCGGAAATCTGGATTAGCGACCTCGCGCAGGAAAAGCGCGCGAGAGAACTGTTGCACGACCTGCAACATATTCCGCAACGACGCTGGCACTGCCAGTGTGGTGAATTGATTGAAGGCGGCTTTGAGCAATGCTGGAGTTGCGGCGCGCTGATGCCGCGATAGCTGCGTTGTGAACTACACGCTGGAGACGCCGTTATTGACCACGCGATTGATGATTCGCCTCGCTGAGCGCGACGATCTCGATGCGCTGTTTGCGCTCCACTCAGACCCGGGAACCACGCGCTACATTCCGCACATGCATTGGACCACTCGCGCCGATGCTGACGTGTGGTTCGCGCGGTTACGGGTGCGACGCGAGCAGCAAAGCGCGGTGCAATGCGTGATCGTCAAACGCACGACCGATGACCTTGCCGAAACAATCGTCGGCACCGCCATGCTCTTCAACTTAGATGTTGCTAGTGGGCTTGCAGAAATCGGCTATCTGCTGGGGCGCGGGCATTGGGGCAAAGGCTATGCCACCGAGGCAATGGCTGCGTTCATCGACTTCTCGTTTTCAACGCTCAATTTGCGTCGGCTAGAGGCGACGGTAGACGTGCGAAACGTCGCATCAAACAAATTGCTTGAACGTCTCGGTTTTGTGCTCGAAGGCGTGCTGCGCGAGCGCTGGCTGGCGGCCAGCGAGCTGCAAAATATCAACCTGCACGGGTTGCTCAAGCGTGAGTGGAAGCCCTGAATTTGCGATTTACCTCAAAGGGCAAGCCGGCAATTTCCCCTTCGCGCGCCATGCTTTGACCGTTCCACCGTCGTCAACGCCGACCGTGTCGTCGGTGTGCGCGCAGCCGTAATTGGGCTGGGCAACAACACTCGCTGCGAGCACATCGTCGCCTGCCGGTTTGACGCCGGTTTCCACCCACTTCACCATGTCAGCGAAGGCGGCCACCTGTTCGGCGACCGTGAAGTCGCAGTGGCCCGGTGCGCGAATCGCGCGCTGCACGAGGTTCGCGCTGTTACCCTTGTCCGTGACACGTTGAAGATAAATTTGCTCCATCATGAACGGCACGTACATGTCGCCCAGCGTGTGCAGCGTCAACACCGGAATTTTGAATTCGCCGTTGACCTTTGGAATCCAGCGCACGCCGTCGCCGCGCAGCGGGTTGGCGTCTGCGTCCGCCGTTGACCGAACGATGCTCGCGTTGAATGCATCGACCACAGCGTCCGGTGCATCAAAGCGATAGCGAATGCGGTTGGTGTCGACCACGTTCTTCCCGCTCGCCAGAATGCCCGCCACATCGCCGGTACGGCCAAAACCATCCCAGACCACTTTTTGCAGCGCGTCGTTGGTGAAGCCTTCTTCGAAGACCGGACGCGGGCCACCGGTCAAATGCATGACCATCGTTTTCAGGCGTGCGCCCTGTGCAGTTGGCGTGGCGAATGACGTCGTGCTGTTGAACAACGTGGCGCGTACGTCTGCAGCAAGTGCGGCCCAATTCGTCGCCGGAAATTTTGTCGCTGGCAATCCTGCGAGTTGTTGGGCTGCCAGTTGAACCGCCGCGAAATGGTCAAACAATTCGGTGTCGCCGAGCACGCCGCACATCGGCACTGCGCCGTCGTAGCGCACCTTGCTGCGCGCCGTGGTGAACGCTTCGTCCTCAATCGCAGCAGCGGTGATGTGCCCGCCCATCGAACGACCGAAGAGATACGTGCGAGTCGGCGCGGCGAGAGTGCGTCCGTTACCGGCGGCGATTTTGTTGAAGGTCAGCGTCAGTGCGTTGGTGTCTTCCACCCCGGCGCGAACGTCGTAATAATTCTTGCTGTAACTCGACGCCACCCACGCGTAACCGTTGTCGATCAGATAGCGACGAATCGGCGGATCCTGCACGGTGAGTGTGTTACCCGTGCCCGCGTAGCCATGCGCATACACGGCGAGCTTGCCGTTCCAATTTGCCTTGGGCACTTCCACACGATAACCCGCACCGCCAAGCACGCCTACCCAACGATCCGTCGGCGTGGTCGCGTTGGCGATCTCGGCGAAGGTCGTTTCCGTCGCGGCGACGAACGCGTTGCGCTTATCGTGTTCGCGGGTTGCTTCCGGCGCGGGAGTGAGTTGGGCGCAAGCGCTGAGGAGCAGCGTCGTGACGACTGGCGTGAGCAGCGAAAAGTGAGGAAGTTTCATGCAACTAGTCCCGCACATCTGCCACCGGATTCGCGCCGAAATCCGCTCGCGTGAGATACATAAGCACGCGCTTTGCCGCAGCTTCGGGCGAGAGCAACTGCCCGCTGTTTTTGTAGTCGATGAAGACCTTCTGATCGGGGAACGCGTTGGCGTCCGCCGCGCGCAATTGCGTTT